>JAJXVK010000219.1 GCA_021782155.1 Pseudomonadota bacterium | reverse complement strand
GAGGTTTCGGACAACGCGATCGACGAAGCGCTAGCCGGGCACTGCGACCTCGTGCTGATCGAACTCAATCCTGACGGGTCGGTCTCGGTCGAGGACAACGGGCGCGGCATTCCCACCGGCATCCACCCCGAAGAGGGCGTCTCGGCGGCGGAGGTCATCATGACCCAGCTCCACGCCGGCGGGAAGTTCGAGAACACCAGCGACGACAACGCCTACAAGGTCTCGGGAGGCCTCCACGGCGTGGGCGTGTCGGTGGTCAACGCGCTCAGCGAATGGCTCGAGCTGACCGTCTGGCGCGACGGCGAGGAGCACTGGATGCGCTTCGAGCATGGCGATGCCGTCGCCCCGCTGGTGGTCAAGGGCCCCGCACCTGGAGGCAAGAAGGGCACGCGCGTCACCTTCCAGGCCAGCCACGAGACCTTCAAGAACGTCACCGAGTTCGATTTCGACAAGCTCGAGCACCGTTATCGCGAACTCGCCTTCCTCAACTCCGGCGTGCGCATCCTGCTGCGCGACAGGCGGCATGAGGATGTGGTCGAACACGACCTTCTCTACGACGGCGGAATCGGAGCGTTCGTGAAGTTCCTCGACCGCAACAAGGTCGCGCTGATCCCCGAGCCGATCGCCATCTCGGCCAACCGCGACGGTATCGGCATCGACGTCGCGCTCGAATGGAACGACAGCTATTACGAAAACGTCCTGTGCTTCACCAACAACATCCCGCAGCGCGACGGCGGCACGCACTTGGCCGCCTTCCGCGCCGCGCTGACGCGCACGCTCAATGGCTATGCCGAGCGCTCGGGGATGCTCAAGAAGGAGAAGGTCTCGCTGTCGGGCGACGACATGCGCGAAGGGCTGACCGCGATCGTCTCGGTCAAGCTGCCCGATCCCAAGTTCTCGTCACAGACCAAGGACAAGCTGGTCAGTTCCGAAGTGCGCCAGCCGCTCGAAAGCCTGATGGCCGACAAGATGACCGACTGGCTGGAGGAAAACCCCGCCAACGCCAAGGCGATCGTCCACAAGATCATCGATGCCGCCGCCGCGCGCGAAGCGGCCCGCAAGGCGCGCGAGCTCACCCGCCGCAAGGGCGCGATGGACATCGCCTCGCTCCCCGGCAAGCTTGCCGACTGCCAGGAGCGTGATCCGTCGAAGTGCGAGCTGTTCCTGGTGGAGGGCGATTCGGCCGGCGGTTCGGCCAAGCAGGGCCGCGACCGTCACTACCAGGCGATCCTGCCCTTGAAGGGCAAGATCCTCAACGTCGAGCGCGCGCGCTTCGACCGGATCATCAGCTCGAAGGAAGTCGGCACGCTGATCCAGGCGATGGGGACCGGCATCCGCGACGAGTTCAACCTCGACAAGCTGCGCTACCACAAGATCGTCATCATGACCGACGCCGACGTTGACGGCGCGCACATCCGCACGCTGCTGCTGACTTTCTTCCACCGCCAGATGCCCGAGATCATCAAGGCCGGGCATCTCTTCATCGCGCAGCCGCCGCTCTACAAGGTCGCGAAGGGCCGCAGCGAAGTCTACCTCAAGGACAACGCCGCGCTCGACCGCTACCTCGTCGAAGCCGGGCTCAACGGGCGCGTGCTCGAAAGCGCGGGCGGCGCTCGCGCGGGGGCTGAACTCGAAGCGCTGGTTGAACACGCGCTGCGCATGCGCAACCTCATGGGCTTCGTGCCGCGCCGCTACGATCCCGCGATCATCGAGGCGCTGGCGCTGGCGGGCGCGCTCGCCCCCGAACTCTCCGCCGAAGCCCGCGCCGCAGCTCTGGCGCGAACCGCCGAATGGCTCGACCGCGGCGATCCCGAAGCGAAGTGGAGCGCACAGGTCGCGGAGGAAGGCG
The DNA here is from genome assembly GCA_021782155.1 of Pseudomonadota bacterium. GTDB lineage: Bacteria > Pseudomonadota > Alphaproteobacteria > Sphingomonadales > Sphingomonadaceae > Novosphingobium. The sequence continues at coordinate 3,034 of JAJXVK010000219.1, read as the reverse complement.
GCTACCTGATCCAGCGCCTGTGGCGCGGGGTGACCGACCACCACGTGATCGAGGCTGGCTTCCTGACCAGCGCCGAAGCGCGCAAGCTCGCCCGCCTCGCCGGCGAACAGGCCGACGTCTACGCCGGCACCGCGCGGCTGGTGCGGGCCAGCGCTGCGCAGGAGGCAGAGCCCGAACCGGTTACGAACGATGACGGCGAGGAAACCGCAGCACCCACGCGCGCCACGGCCAAGGACGGGCTCATCACGCGTCCTTCCGAACTGCTCGACGCGGTGTTCGCGGGCGGGCGCAAGGGTCTGTCGATCCAGCGCTACAAGGGGCTGGGCGAGATGAACGCGGACCAGCTGTGGGAAACCACGCTGGACCCGGAAAACCGCTCGCTGCTGCAGGTCAAGGTCGAGGACGCCGACGTCACCGACGAAATCTTCACCCGGCTGATGGGCGACGTGGTCGAACCCCGCCGCGACTTCATCCAGGAGAACGCGCTCAACGTGGCAAACCTCGACGTGTGATCGCGGCGCGCGCTCGGGCGAGCGTGTCGCCGGGCGTGCCCGAGGCATCGACGCGTTGCCATCCGGCGAGGTGCCCGAGGTCGTAGCCGAATTGCTGCTCGACCACTTCCGGCCCGGCGTCCGAGGCATCGCCGTGCCGGTCCCGGACGCGTGCGAGCAGGGCCGCGCGCGGGGCTTCGAGCCAAAGGCCGATGAACGGAACGCCCGCCTCCTGCGCGACGTGCTCCATCCGCGCCCGCTCGTCCGCCCTTGCGAACACGCCGTCGACGATCACCGCGCGACCCGCGCCGAGCATCGCCGCTGCTTCGCCCATCAGCGCGACATAGACCGCCGCGCTTTCCCCGGGCGCATAGGCCTCGACCGGCAATGTCTCCTCTGGCCTCACCCCGGCGCGACGCTTGCGCAACACGTCGCTGCGCAGCCAGCGCGCGCCGGGCGCGGCGCCGAGGCCGGACGCGAGCACCCCCGCCAGCGTCGACTTGCCCGTGCCGCTCAGCCCGCCGACGGCGACCAGCAGCGGCGGCTCGGGCGCGAGAAAGGCAATCGCCTGCGCAAGGTAGCGCCGCCCCTTGCGCGCCTGCCGCGTGGCTTCGGCCGGGTCGCGCTGGCGCGCCGCGGCGAGCGCGTTGACGTGCGCGCGCACCGCCGAGCGGGCCGAGAGGAACAACGGCATCGCGGCCATGCCGCCGCCCTCTTCGCGCATGTCGAGATAGCGGTTGAGCAGCAGCGCCGCCTCGGCGCGCATTCCCTCGTGCCACAGGTCCATGACGAGGAAGGCGACGTCGTAGAGCACGTCGGTGGTGGCGAGGTCCTGGTCGAATTCGAGGCAGTCGAACAGGGTCGGCCGCCCTTGCCACAGGCAGATGTTGTGCAGGTGCAGATCCCCGTGACAGTGGCGCACATGGCCGCTCGCCGCGCGCGCATCGAGCAGCGGGGCATGGCGGGCCATGGCTGCACGGATCGCGTGCTCCCAGCGCTCGCGGTCGGCGCGGGCCAGCCCGGCATTGGCGAGCGCGGCACGATTGCCGTCGATCACCCGCTGCATGCGCGCCGCGCCGTCACCGCTGATGTCGACTTCGGCCCGGTCGTGGAACGCGGCGATGGCATCGGCGAGGTCGCGCACCATCGCCGGGGCCAGTTCCCCGCGCGCCGCGACCTCTGACAGGAGCGCGCCAGGCGCGAAGCGGCGCATCTCGATCAGCCAATCGACCGCTTCACCCGCGTCGAGTGCCAGCGCCCCGTCGGCCAGCCGACCCACTTGGCGCAAGGCCAGGTAGATGTCGGGCGCGGTGCGGCGGTTGAGCGCCAGTTCCGCCTCGCACACCGCGCGGCGCTTATCGATCGTCGAAAAGTCGAGAAATCCCAGATCGACCGCGCGCTTGAGCTTGTACGCCCTGTCGCCAACGAGAAACACGATCGCCCCATGGGTTTCGACCGTCTCGACCGGCCCCGAACGCCCATAGGCCGCGGCATCGCCAAGGAAGGCGATCGTTTCCTGCTGGTCGCGCGCGTCCGCCATCGTGGCTCCCTGATTCATCCCGATGTCTCTCCCGCGCATTGCCCGCGATCAAGCCGAAAGGGCCACGTTCACCATTTCTAAGAACCATCCGGGCTAGGCAGGACATCCGCGCGCAACCGCGCGAGAAGGCATCGCTTAGCAGGAACCCCGGCGTGACGAGTGACAAGGAATGGCTTGAAGGCGTGAAGATCGCCGTGATCGGGCTCGGCTACGTGGGCCTGCCGCTCGCGGTCGAATTCGGCAAACGCTTCGCGGTCACAGGGTTCGACATCAAGCCCGACCGCATCGCGCAGTTGCGCGAGGGCCGCGATTCGACGCTGGAAGTCGAGCCCGCTGAGCTCGCCGAAGCCGGGGGACTGTCCTTCACCAGCGAACCTGCTGATCTCAAGGCATGCACCGTCTTCATCGTCACCGTGCCGACGCCGATCGACGCGCACAAACGCCCCGACCTCACCCCGCTGATCAAGGCGTCCGAGACGGTCGGCCGCGCGCTGAAGGCGGGCGACATCGTGATCTACGAGAGCACCGTCTATCCCGGCGCAACCGAGGAAGACTGTGTGCCCGTACTCGAGCGCTTCTCGGGCCTCACCTTCAACCGGGACTTCTTCTGCGGCTACAGCCCCGAGCGGATCAATCCCGGCGACAAGGAGCACCGCCTGCCCTCGATCCGCAAGGTCACCTCGGGCTCCACGCCCGAGATCGCGGACAAGGTCAACGCGCTCTATGCCGCGATCATCACCGCGGGCACCTACAAGGCGCCGTCAATCCGCGTGGCGGAAGCGGCCAAGGTGATCGAGAACACCCAGCGCGACCTGAACATCGCTCTGGTCAACGAGCTGTCGATCATTTTCAATCGCATGGGCATCGACACGCTCGCCGTGCTCGAGGCGGCGGGGACCAAGTGGAACTTCATGCCGTTTCGCCCGGGCCTTGTCGGCGGGCACTGCATCGGCGTCGATCCCTACTACCTGACGCACAAGGCCACCGCGCTCGGCTACCACCC
>JAJXVK010000009.1 GCA_021782155.1 Pseudomonadota bacterium | reverse complement strand
CCTTCTGTCTCGACGGTTCCGACGAAGGCTTCCTCGGCATTGATCGGTGCGTCGGTCATGGCAATCCTTACTGGTCGAACACAATCACCGAACGCGCGGTGTGCCCTTCGCGCATCTTGTCGAAGCCCTCGTTGATCTGCTCGAGCGGGATGCGCTCGGCGATCAGCGTGTCGAGGTCGAGCAGCCCGCGCATGTAGAAGTCGACAAGGCGCGGCATGTCGACCGGGAAATGGTTCCCGCCCATGATCGCCCCTTGCAGCTTCTTGCCCGAGAGCAGGTCCATCGCCGAGAGGCCGACCTTTTCGGTCAGCGGCATCATGCCGAGGATCGTCGCCGTGCCGCCGCGGCGAAGCGAGGAGACCGCGAGCTGGGCCGAGGCCGGGCGGCCGACCGCCTCGATCGCGAAGTCGACGCCGCCGTTGGTGAGATCGACAATCTGCTTGGCCGCGTCTTCGGCAAGCGCGTCGACCGTGTCGGTCGCGCCCAGCTTCATCGCCAGTTCGCGCTTTTCGGGCAGCGGGTCCGCGGCGATGATCCGGCCCGCGCCGGCGATCCTGGCCGCGTTGATCGTGGCGAGGCCAACGCCGCCGCAGCCGACCACCGCCACGGTCTCGCCCGGGGTCACCTTGCAGGCGTTGAACACCGTGCCCGCGCCCGTCGTCACCGCGCAGCCGATCAGCGCCGCGCGGTCGAGCGGCATTTCGGGGTTGATCGCGGTGCAGGCGTGCTCGTGGATCAGCATCATCTCGGCGAAGGCCGAGAGGTTGAGCATCTGGTTGACCGGGCTGCCGTCCTTGCGCGTGATGCGCGGCGGCTCGCCCGGCTTGCGGCGCGTGTCGCCGCCAAGGCACAGCGACATGCGGCCCGTCACGCAGAACTCGCAGTGCCCGCAGAAGGCCGACAGGCAGGTGATCACCGCGTCGCCCACCTTCACCGTGCGCACCTCGCTGCCCACCGCCTCGACGATCCCCGCCGCCTCGTGCCCGGCCACGGCCGGGAGCGGGTGCGGATAGGCGCCGTCGATGAAGTGCAGGTCCGAATGGCACAGCCCGCAGGCGGCGGTGCGGATCAGCACTTCGTGCGGGCCGGGCCTGGAGATTTCGAGCTGTTCGATCTCGAGCGGTTGGCCCGGCTGGACGAGGACGGCGGCTTTCATGGTTCTCTCCGATTCCCCTCCCGCTTTCGCGAGGGGTTAGGGGTGGGCAGGTCAGGGTGCGGGCTGGCGGGCCCACCCCCGGTCCCTCCCGCAAGCGGGAGGGGAGGTTTCGTCAGCGCGCGACGCCGAGGTCGCCCGAGCTGAACGACGGCTCGCCCGAATCGGGCTTGGGCGCGTGGCGGGCGAACTCGATGCGGGCGATGGCGCGGTTGTGCACTTCGTCCGGACCGTCGGCGAGGCGCAGCGTGCGCATGTGCGCGTAGCTTTCGGCAAGGCCGAAGTCTTCCGACACGCCGCCGCCGCCGTGCGCCTGGATCGCGTCGTCGATGATCCTCAGCGCCATGTTGGGCGCCTGGACCTTGATCATCGCGATCTCGAGCGCTGCGGCCTTGTTGCCGACCTTGTCCATCATGTCCGCCGCCTTGAGGCACAGGAGGCGAGTCATCTCGATGTCGGTTCGCGCCTGCGCGATGCGCTGCTCCCAGATCGAGTGTTCGGCGAGCGTCTTGCGGAAAGCGACGCGCGACTGGAGGCGCTTGGCCATCTTGGCGATCGCCTCCTCGGCCACGCCGATCGTGCGCATGCAGTGATGGATGCGGCCCGGCCCGAGGCGCCCCTGTGCGATCTCGAAGCCGCGCCCTTCGCCGAGCAGCATGTTCGATGCGGGGATGCGCACGTTGTCGAGCTTGATCTCCATGTGTCCATGCGGCGCGTCGTCATAGCCGAACACGGGCAGGAAGCGCTCGATCGTCACGCCCGGCGCGTCGAGTTCCATCAGCACCATCGATTGCTGCGCATGGCGCTTGGCCTCGAAGTCGGTCTTGCCCATGACGATGGCGATCTTGCAGCGCGGGTCGCCCGCGCCCGAGGACCACCACTTGCGACCGTTGATCACGTATTCGTCGCCGTCACGGGTGATCGAACATTCGATATTGGTCGCGTCGGACGAGGCCACGGCGGGCTCGGTCATGAGGAAGGCGGAGCGGATCTCGCCATTCATCAACGGCCCCAGCCAGCGGTCCTTCTGCTCGCGCGTGCCATAGCGGTGCAGCACTTCCATGTTGCCGGTATCGGGCGCGGAGCAGTTGAACACCTCGCTCGCCCAGCCCATCCGGCCCATTTCCTCGGCGCAGAGGGCGTATTCGAGGTTGGTGAGGCCCGGGCCGTCGAACTCGAAGCTGTCATCCACGTGCGCGCGGCCCGACCGGGGCGGCATGAACAGGTTCCAGATGCCCTGCGCCTTGGCGCGGGCCTTCTCTTCCTCGATCACCGGAAGGACCTTCCAGCGTTCGCCTTCGGCCTTCTGCTGCTTGTATTCGTGATGGCGGGGCCGCACGTGGTTCTCGATGAACTGGCGCACGCGGTCGCGCCAATAGACTTGCCTTTCGGTCGGATCGAAATCCATGATGCGGTGTCCTTTCCTGATGCTGTCCTGTCCCGTGGGACGATGTGGCAGACCCCGGCGCGCAGGCCAAGGCCTAATTAATCGCTCGGTTAAGTCGGCGCGGCGGCACCTTCGGCCATCGCCTGGAGTGCGTCGAACAGGCCCGGCGCCTCCGGGTCCCACGAATGGCGCGGGCCGACCGTGATGCCTCCATCGACCACGATCGAGGCGCCCGTCATGAAGCCTGCCTTCTCGCTGGCGAGGAAGGCCACGGCCTCGGCGATGTCGCGGGGCTGGCCGCCGCGCGCGACCGGCTGAGCCTGTGATGACATCTGCGCGATCATCGCGTTCGCGGAGTCGCGCATCGCGCCTGTCATCTCGAGCGAGGCCGCGAAGATGTTGGTGTTGATGAAGCCGGGCTGCACCGCGTTCACGCGGATGCCGTATTGCGCCAGGTCGGTCGCCGCGCACTTGGTGAGGTGCAGCACGCCCGCCTTGGCCACCGCATAGGCCGTGGGCGAATAGCCGGGCCCGACCGCCGCGACGGACGAGGTGTTGACGATCGCCGCGCCGCCGGTCCGCGTCGAAGCGCGACCCTTCATGTGCGGGGCGGCATAACGGATGCCCATCGCCACCGAGCGCAGCAGCAGGTCCATCGTGCGGTCCCAGCCATCGGGCTCGATCTCGTCGATCGCCGCGCGGTCGCCGCCCGCGCCGGCGTTGTTGAAGACGATGTCGATGCCGCCCTCGGCGGCGGCGGCGGTGTCCATCAGCGCCTTGATCTCGTCCGGCTTGCAGACGTCGCAGCGCACGGGGGTGATTCCCGGCGCTTCTGTGGCGAGCTTTTCCAGCCCATCCGTGTCGATGTCGGACGCAAAGACATTTGCGCCTTCGCTCGCGAACAGCAGGGCGGTGGCCCGCCCGATGCCCGATGCCGCGCCGGTCACCACAGCGCACTTTCCAGAGAATCGCATAAAAGGCCTCTCCTGCCTGTTTGTTTGACGCGCAGGATAGGTTGGCGCGCGCCCGCGTCAACGCCTCAAAGCTTGACGCTACGGCATACTGCTTTTCCGATTGTGACGGAAAATCGGCGCTTGCGCGTACTCGTCGGTTCGACCTAATCTTCGAGTCGGAAGAGGAGAACACCCATGTCCGACCTTGATGCCTTCCGTGAGGAAGTGCGCACCTGGCTCGAGGAAAACTGCCCGCCCGAAATGCGTCAGCCCGTTCGCGACGAGGACGACGTGTGCTGGGGCGGCCGCAACTTCACGTTCAAGAACGAAGCGCAAAAGCAGTGGCTCGAACGTTGCGTCGCCAAGGGCTACACCGTGCCCGCATGGCCCAGGGCATACGGCGGGGCGGGGCTCTCTCCCGCCGAGGCGAAAGTGCTGCGCGAGGAAATGAACCGCATCTCCGCGCGCCCGCCGCTCTCCAGCTTCGGCATCTGGATGCTCGGGCCCGCGCTCCTGAAGTTCGGCACCGAGGAACAGAAGGTTCACTACCTCGGCCAGATCGCGCGCGGCGAGATCCGCTGGTGCCAGGGCTATTCGGAGCCGGGATCGGGTTCGGACCTCGTTTCCTTGCAGACCTTCGGCGAGGACAAGGGCGACCACTGGGTGGTCAACGGCCAGAAGATATGGACCAGCTATGCCAACAAGGCCGACTGGATCTTCTGCCTGGTCCGCACCGACAAGACGAACAAATACCAGGGCATCTCGTTCCTGCTGTTCGACATGACGAGCCCGGGCGTTTCGACCAAGCCGATCCTGCTGATCAGCGGGTCCTCGCCATTCTGCGAGACCTTCTTCGACAACGTGAAGGTGCCCAAGCACCAGATCGTGGGCGAACTGAATCGCGGCTGGGACGTCGCCAAGTACCTGCTCGGCCACGAGCGTGAAATGATCTCGGGCGCGGGCAATGCCGACCGGCTCAATACGATCGGCGCGATCCTTTCGCGGCAGGGCCTCGAAGACCCGCTGCTGCGTGCCGAGCTGGCGATGTTCGATGTCGATGCGCTCGCCTTCACCGCGATGGGCGAGAAGTTCCTCGACGAGATCAAGGTCGGCAAGGCGCACCCCGCGCAGCCCAACATGATGAAGTATGCGGGCACCGAACTGAACAAGCGCCGGCACGAACTGGTCATGGCCGCGGGCGGCAGCGCCGCGCTCGAATGGGAGAGCGCAGCCTCGAACGAGGGCGCGCGCCCGCGCACATGGCTGCGCACCAAGGCCAATTCGATCGAGGGCGGCACCAGCGAGGTGATGCTCAACGTGATCTCGAAGCGCATCCTCGACCTGCCGGGGGCGTGAATCCATCTCCCCTCCCGCATGCGGGAGGGGCCGGGGGTGGGCGCGCCATGCGATTCCCTTGCCCCGTCAGACCCACCCCTGCCCCCTCCCGCAAGCGGGAGGGGGACTGGAGAGAGAAATGCCGCTCTATCACAACGAAGACCAGGCGATGCTGGCCGAGACCGTCACCGGCTTCATGGCCGAGGAAGGCGCGATCAAGAAGGAGCTGCGCCGCTGGCGCGACCAGAACTGCAAGGACGGCTTCGGCCACGCGCTGTGGAAGCAGTTCGCCGAGCTGGGCCTCACCGGCATGCTCGCGGGCGAGGCCGACGGCGGCATGGGCATGGGGCATGTCGAGGCGGGCATCGTGCTCACCGAAATCGGCCGCAACCTCACCCCGTCGCCGTTCCTCACCACCTCGGTGATGGGCGTGACCGCGCTCAACGCCGCCTCGGACGAATTGAAGGGCCGCTATATCCCCGGCATCGTGGCGGGCGAGACCGTGCTGGCGATGGCGATCGACGAAGGCGCCAAGCACCGGCCAGAGCGCATCGCCTGCAAGGCCGAGAAGTCGGGCAACGGCTTCCGCCTGTCGGGCCGCAAGGATTTCGTGATCCACGGCGCCAGCGCCGACGCGCTGATCGTCGCCGCGCGCACGTCGGGCAGCGACAGCGACGCGGACGGCATCACGCTGTTCGCGGTGCCCAGGGACGCAAGCGGCGTGAGCCAGGACAGCGTGCGCCTTGTCGACAGCGCGATGGCCAGCCACGTCACCTTCGCCAACGTGGAACTTTCGGGCGACGCGGTGATAGGCGAGGTCGACGGCGGGCGCGAACTGCTCAACCGCGTGCTCCAGGCGGGCCGCGCGGGCGCGGCGGCCGAGCAGGTCGGCGTTGCTTCTGGCGCCTTCGACATCACCACCGAATACCTTCGCACGCGCAAGCAGTTCGGCAAGCTGATCGGCGAGTTCCAGGCGCTCCAGCACCGCGCCGCGCACCTCTATTCGGAGCTCGAGATCGCCAGGGCCGCCGCGATCAAGGCGCAGCAACTGCTCGACGAAGGCAGCGAGAAGGCAGACCTGATGGTCTCGGTCGCCAAGGCCAAGGCGGGCAAGGTCGCAAGCCTCGCGGTGCGCGAAGGCGTTCAGATGCACGGCGGCGTGGGCATGACCGACGAGTTCGACATCGGCCTCTACATGAAGCGCGACCGCGCGCTGAGCGAGTTCATGGGCGACCAGTACTACCATGCCGAACGCGTGGCGAAGATGAGCGGGTACTAGTGACCAGTCCCCCTCCCGCTTGCGGGAGGGGTTAGGGGTGGGCGAGGCCCACTAGAACACATATCGGGATGCGGCCCACCCCCGGCCCCTCCCGCAAACGGGAGGGGAGATAAAAATGGATTTCAGCAAGCTTTTCAGCCTCGAAGGCCGCGTCGCGGTGGTTACCGGCGGGTCTCGCGGGATCGGCAGGATGATCGCCGAGGGCTACATCGCCGCCGGGTGCGAGCGGGTCTACATCACCGCGCGCAAGGCGCAGGTGGTGGAGGAAACCGCCAACGAACTGGGCGAGAAGTGCATTCCGCTGCCCGGCGACATCTCGACCATGCAGGGCATGGAAGACCTCGCGGCCGACCTCGCGCAGCGCGAAGCGAAGCTCGACATCCTCGTCAACAACGCCGGCGCGGCGTGGGGCGCGCCGTTCGACCAGTTCCCGGAAGCGGGGTGGGACAAGGTGATGAACCTCAATGTCAAGACGCCCTTCTTCCTCACCCAGAAATTGCACGGTCTGCTCAAGGCGGCCGCGAGCTTCGAGCGTCCGGCCAAGGTGATCAATATCGGTTCGATCGACGGGATGAAGCTCAACCCGTGGGACACCTACAGCTACCACGCCTCTAAGGCGGCGATCCTGCACCTGACCAAGCGCATGGCCGCCACGCTGATCCGCGACAACATCGTGGTCAGCGCGATCGCGCCCGGCGCGTTCCCCTCGGAAATGAACAAGGCCGCCGCACAAAACAGCGATACGGTGGCGAAAGGCATCCCCGCGCAGCGTGTGGGCGACGTGTCGGACATGGCGGGGGGCGCGATCTACCTCGCCAGCCGCGCGGGCGACTACGTGGTCGGCACCGCGCTGCCGATCGACGGCGGCGTGGTCAACGCCAGCGTCCCGCGCGACTTCGTCGATCCCTCGGGGCATTGAATCGATGTCGCGCGAAGTCGTAACCCTTCGCGAGGGCATCTATTTCGGCGAAGGGCCGCGCTGGCACGGCGGCCGCCTTTGGCTGAGCGACTTCTACCAGCACAAGGTACTCTCGATCGGGCTCGACGACAGTTTGCAGACCGAGCTCGACTTCGACGACCAGCCCTCGGGGCTGGGCTGGATGCCCGACGGTTCGCTGCTGGTGGTGTCGATGACAAGGCGGCAAGTCTGGCGCAAGTGGCCCGACGGACGGCTGGCGCTGCACGCCGACCTTTCGGCGGTGTCGACCCACTTGTGCAATGACATGGTCGTCGATGGCGATGGGCGGGCCTACGTCGGCAACTTCGGCTTCGACCTCGATGCGGAGATCGCCGCGCGCGGAGCCGAGAGCGTCATCGCCGACCACCCCACCACCACGCTGGTGCGCGTCGATCCCGACGGGACGGTCTCGGTTGCGGCGGACGGGCTCAGCTTTCCCAACGGAGCGGTCATCACCCCCGATGGTACCACGCTCATCATCGGCGAGACGCTGGGCGGACGGCTTACCGCCTTTGACATCGGAACGGACGGCGCGCTCTCCAACCGCCGCGTCTGGGCCCAGACCCTGCCGCGAGTTCCCGACGGTATCTGCCTGGATGCGAGCGGTGCTGTATGGATAGCCAACCCGATCGCTCCCGAATGCGCGCTCATCGCGCCGGGCGGGGAAGTGCTCGAAGTGGTCGAGACGGGCGGCATGCCATGCTTCGCCTGCATGCTCGGCGGGCCAGCGGGGCGGCACCTGTTCATGCTTGTCGCGCCGACGTCGGACCATGCGAAGGCGGCCGAGGCACCGCTCGGCAAGGTGCTGGTCTGCGAAGTGGACGCGGCGCGCGCCGGGTGGCCCTGAGCGGCGTTCAGCCTGCCATCAGCCCGCGCACGAAGCCGATCAGGCCGGTCTGGCGCGCGCGCTTCATGCGTTCGGCGTGGAGGATTTCGCTGACCAGTTCGTAACATTCTTCGACGTCGTCGTTGATCACCACGTAGTCATAGCCGTCCCAGTGGCTGATCTCGGCCCGCGCCCGCGCCATGCGGCTTTCTATCACTTCGGGGCTGTCAGTGCCGCGCCCGGTCAGGCGGGCGCGCAGTTCCCCGATGCTGGGGGGCAGGATGAACACGCGCACCACGTCCTGCTGGTCCTTCTGGTAGAGCTGCTGGGTGCCCTGCCAGTCGATGTCGAACAGGAAGTCGCGGCCCTCCTTCAGTCCGGCGCGGATGTGCGCCTTGGGCGTGCCGTAGGAATGGCCGAACACGGTGGCCCATTCGTAGAACTCGTCGGCTTCGACCATGCGGTCGAACTCGGCGGGATCGACGAAGTGGTAATGCACCCCCTCGACTTCGCCAGGGCGCATCGGGCGCGTGGTGGCCGAGACCGACATCTGGATCTCGTCGTCGCGCTCGAGCAGCATGCGCGCGATCGTGGTCTTGCCCGCGCCCGAGGGCGAGGAGAGGATCAGCATCAGCCCGCGGCGGTGCAGCGTGTCGGAAGCGTGGGTGGTATCGGCCATGCGCGCTAGTGGCGCAAGCCGGGGGGCGCGGTCAAGCGGGGTGCCTGCGGCCTATTCGCCGCCGTCTTCACCGCCGTTGCTGTTCGTGACGGGCTTCTTGCGGCTGCGCGCGCGGTCGTAGAGCGTCTTCGCCAGCAGCCCGCCGCCGATCACGATCGCGCCCGGGACAGAGCGCGTTGCCACCTTGGCGAGCGTTGTCGTCACCAGCTTCTGGCCGAACCTCGGCTTCGCCGCGCCGCCGATGGCTTGCACGCCGCGATTGACCGCCGTGCGCAGCAGCATGGTGCCGCCGCGCAGCGCGATGTCGGCGAGGATGATGTTGGCGACCGGTCCGGAAGCTGCGCTGTCCGGCTCAGGTTCCCGCGCCTTGCGCAAGCCTGCGCGGACCCTTGCAAGCCGGGCACCCTGGGTGCCGGCCTTGCTGCCGCCCTTGCCAGCCCCGGCCATCGCTATTTCTTGCGGCCGAAATCGACCGTGACGACGTTCGAGCCGTCATCGCTCTCGCTCGCCGGACTGTTCCCCGGCGAATCGTTTTCGGCGTCGTCGTGCGGTTCGGGATCGTCTTCCTCGACCACGGCCTGGAACTGGAGCCCGAAATCGACCGCCGGGTCGACGAAGGCGGTGATCGCGGAGAACGGAATCTCCAGTGTCTCGCCCCGCTGGTTGAAGCTCAGCCCCACCGAGAAGCGGTCCTCGCTGACCGTCAGGTCCCAGAACTTGTTCTGGAGCACGATGGTCATCTCGTCCGGGAAACGCTCGCGCAAGGATGCGGGGATGTTCACGCCCGGCGCATGCGTCTTGAAGGTGATATAGAAGTGGTGGTTGCCGGGCAGCACGCCGCCGGTGGCCTCCACCTGGCCGAGCACGCGGCCCACCACGGCGCGCAGCGCCTCCTGCACGATTTCGTCGTAGGGGATCAGGCTGTCGGGCGTATCGTTCATCACCATCACGGATGAACGCGCGGCGCGGCGGGGTCAAGGGGGGAAGGGGTGGCGGCAAGGTCGAGCGCCCCGCTTGCGCGCGCCGCGCACGCGCGTATAGGCGCTGATTCATGCGTACCGGCACGATCACCCGCAAGACCGAGGAAACCGACATCGCGGTGTCGGTCAACCTCGACGGAACCGGAGCCTACTCGGTCTCGACCGGGATCGGCTTCCTCGATCACATGATCGAGCAGTTCAGCCGCCATTCGCTGATCGACATCGACTGCAAGGTCTCGGGCGACCTCCACGTCGACCAGCACCACACCACCGAGGACAGCGCGATCGCGATCGGCCAGGCGATTGCGCAGGCGCTCGGCGACAAGCGCGGGATCGTGCGCTACGGCAGCGCCTATTCACCGATGGACGAAGCGCTGGCGCGCGTCGCGCTCGACATTTCGGGCCGTCCGGTGCTGGTGTGGAAGATGGAATTCAGCCAGCCGCGCCTCGGCGAGATGGACACCGAGCTGTTCGAGCACTGGTTTGCATCCGTGTCGCAGGCGGCGGGCATCACGCTGCATATCGAGACGCTCTACGGCACGAACAACCACCACATGATCGAGGGCATCTTCAAGGGCTTCGCCCGCGCGATGCGCCAGGCGGTGGAGATCGACCCGCGCAAGGCGGATGCCATTCCGTCCACCAAAGGCCAGCTCGGCGGCTGAGCCATGGCGGAGACCGTCGCCCTGATCGACTACGGCGCGGGCAACCTTCGCTCGGTCGCCAACGCATTGCGCGTGGCGGGGGCGGGAAACGTGGCGGTGACCGCCGATCCCGGCGTGGTGCGTGCGGCCGACCGCGTGGTGCTGCCGGGCGTGGGCGCGTTCAAGGCCTGCATCGATGCGCTGCGCGCGATCCCGCACATGGTCGATGCGATGGAAGAGCGCGTGTTCGTGGGCGGCGCGCCGTTCCTGGGCGTCTGCGTGGGCATGCAGCTGCTGGCCGACCGCGGGCTCGAGCACGGCACGACCGAAGGGCTCGGCTGGATCGCGGGTGAAGTGAAGCCGATCGAGCGCACCGATCCGGCGATCAAGATCCCGCACATGGGCTGGAACGATGTCGCGCCGATGCGCCACACCGACGGCGCGCGGCTGATCGCGCCGGGCGAGGCCTATTTCCTCCATTCCTACCACTTCGTCCCCGACGAGGGCCACGACATTGCGGCGATGACCGACCACGGCGGCGGCCTTGTCGCTGCGGTGGCGCGCGACAATATCCTGGGCGTGCAGTTCCATCCCGAGAAGAGCCAGGATTATGGCCTGTCGCTGCTCTCGCGCTTCCTCGAATGGAAACCCTGAGATGATCGTTTTCCCCGCCATCGACCTCAAGGGCGGCCAGGTCGTGCGCCTCGCCGAAGGCGACATGGCGCGCGCGACCGTCTATGGCGATGATCCCGCCGCGCAGGCCATGCTGTTCGCCGAGGCGGGCTCACAGTACCTCCACGTCGTCGACCTCGACGGATCGTTCGCGGGTCGCGCGGAGAACCGCGAGGCGGTGGAGGGCATCCTTCAGGTGTTTCCCGGCCATGTCCAGCTCGGCGGCGGCATCCGCACGCGCGAGGCGGTGGAGGGCTGGTTCGACCTCGGTGTGAGCCGCGTCGTGATGGGCACGGCGGCGCTCAAGGACCCGCAGTTCGTGCGCGACATGGCGGGCGCGTTCCCCGGCGGGATCGTTGTCGCGGTCGACGCGAAGGACGGCATGGTCGCGACCGAGGGCTGGGCCGACGTGTCCGACGTCTCGGTGGTCGACCTCGCCCGCCGCTTCGAGGACGCCGGCGTCGCCAGCCTGCTGTTCACCGACATCGGCCGCGACGGGTTGCTCAAGGGCGTGAACATCGAAGCGACGGTGGACCTGGCGCGCCGCGTGTCGCTGCCGGTGATCGCCAGCGGCGGGGTGAAAGGCCTTTCCGACATTCGCCTGCTGGCGCTGCACGAAGCCGACGGCATCGAAGGCGTCATCACCGGCCGCGCGCTCTACGACGGGCGGCTCGACCTTGCGGCGGCGATCGCCGTGGCGGAGGCGGGGTGACCGTCCGCGTCCGCGTCATCCCCTGTCTCGATGTCGCCAATGGCCGCGTGGTCAAGGGCGTGAACTTCGTCGATCTCAAGGACGCGGGCGACCCGGTCGAGCAGGCGCGCGCCTATGATCTGGCGGGCGCGGACGAGCTGTGCTTCCTCGACATCACCGCCAGCCACGAAGCGCGCGGCACGCTGCTCGACGTGGTCGCGCGCACGGCGGAGGTCTGCTTCATGCCGCTCACCGTCGGCGGCGGGGTGCGCTCGGCCGAGGACGCGCGCGCGCTGCTGCTGGCGGGGGCCGACAAGGTTGCGGTGAACTCCGCCGCCGTCGCCCGGCCCGAACTGGTGGCCGAGATCGCCGCGCGTTTCGGCAGCCAGTGCTGTGTCGGCTCGGTCGACGCGCGCCGTGTGGGTGAGGGCAAGTGGGAGATCTTCACCCATGGCGGCCGCAAGCCGACAGGCGTCGATGCGCTCGATCACGCGCGCAAGCTGGCCGAACTCGGCGCGGGCGAACTGCTCGTCACCTCGATGGACGGTGACGGGACGCAAGGCGGCTACGATCTGGAGCTCACCTGTGCGATCGCCGATTCGGTCAGCGTCCCGGTGATCGCCAGCGGCGGGGTGGGCAACCTGGATCACCTCGTCGAAGGGGTGACAAAGGGGCACGCGAGCGCGGTTCTGGCAGCCTCGATCTTCCACTTCGGCACTTACTCGATCGCCGAAGCGCATGCCGCGCTGCGCGCCGCCGGAATCCCCGCGCGCGGCTGACAAGCGTCGGGAAAGCTTACAATCTCAACCTTCTGCCGCGGGGCGTTAACCATCGTTGCGCGCGGAGGCCGGGGCGACTCGCGCGGCTGGCACCGAAATTGCTTAACGGGAGGGGTAAACCGTCCGTACGGGATTTCGCATGTTTGCGCGCATTGTCGCTGCCTCCGTCGCCATCGTCTCTGCGTTCCTCGCGCTGCCCGCGCTGGCGCAATCCCCGAGCACGCCGGTGCCCGAGCCGACCGACCTTTCGCTTTTCGCGCTGGGCGTCGCGGGCCTGATCCTCGGCCGCCGCATGGCGCGCAAGAGGGACTGAGACAAAACAGGCCCGGGTCCAGCGACCGGCTTGACCGTCCCGCCGCACGAGGCCATGCCGCGCAGCATGGACCACGCGGCCACCCTTTCCCGCCTCGAAGCGACCGTCGCCCGGCGGCTCGCCGCCGATCCTTCGACCAGCTACGTGGCCAAGCTTCATGCCAGGGGCTTGGGCAAGATCGCGCAGAAGCTGGGCGAGGAAGCGGTCGAAACGGTGATCGCCGCGCTTTCGGGCACCGGCGAGGATCTGGTCGGCGAAGCGGCGGACCTCCTGTTCCACCTCATGGTGCTGCTCGGCGAAAAGCAGGTGCCGTTCGGCGCCGTGCTGGCCGAGCTTGAGCGCCGCGAAGGCGTGTCGGGCATCGCCGAGAAGGCGGCCCGTCCCAAGGACTGAATTTGCAACGAAAGGCGACCCGGCCATGCCCGTCGACGCGACGCTTCCCTACGACGACCAGAACATCTTCGCGAAGATCCTGCGCGGCGAGATTCCGAACAAGACCGTTTACGAAGACGACTTCGCGCTCGCCTTCCACGACATAAACCCGCAGGCGCCCACGCACATCCTGGTGATTCCCAAAGGCGCCTACGTCAGCTGGGACGACTTCTCGTCGAACGCCGGCGAGGCCGAGATCGCGGGCTTCGTGCGCGCGGTGGGCAAGGTTGCGCGCGAGGCTGGCTACGTCGAGCCGGGCTACCGCCTGCTTGCCAACACCGGGCCCGACAGCCACCAGGAAGTGCCGCACCTGCACGTCCACATCTTCGCCGGCGAGCCGCTGGGGCCGATGCTGGCGCGTTAAATCGGGGCAATCCCGCGGGAAAGCGTTAACCCGCGCTTGCCCGGCGACTCGCCGCACGTCTAAAAGGCGCGGCGCATGGACTTTCCCGATCCCCCCGGCGGCCGCTTCGACGGCCCGCGCCACCTGTTCTCGGTGCGCGCCTATTTCGAGGACACCGACCTTTCGGGCGTGGTCTATCATGCCAACTATCTGCGCTGGTTCGAGCGCGCGCGCTCGGACATGCTGCGCCTGATCGGCATTGACCAGCGCGCCGCACAGGAGGCGGGCGAGGGCGCCTATGCCGTCAGCGAGCTTTCGATCCGCTACCTGCGCCCGGCCAGGCTCGACGACGCGGTGCACATCGAAAGCGTGACGACCGAGGTCGCCGCCGCTTCGTGCCGTATCCGCCAGCGCGCGTTCAGGGACGGCGTGCTTCTTGCCGAAGCCATGGTCCGCGCCGCCTTCGTCGCGCCTTCGGGCCGTCCGCGCCGTCAGCCGGCCGCGTGGATCGACGCCTTCCGTACCGTTCTTGCCCAACCCTCAGACTTCGAAAGCACCGCATGACCATCCTCGCCATGCTCGCCCAGGGCGCAACGATCGCGCCGACCCGCCTCAACCCGGTCCAGCTGTTCCTCGATGCCGACATTGTCGTGCAGTTGGTGATGGCCGGGCTGATCCTCGCCAGCGTGTGGGTGTGGACGATCATCTTCAGTTTCTGGCTGAAGATGGGCGCGGTCCAGCGGCGCAGCGCAAAATACGAAGGCGAGTTCTGGCAGGCCAAGGACCTGGATGCGTTCCAGAAGGAGAACGGCAGGAAGGACATCCCCTCGGCGCGGGTGGTGAACGCGGGGCTGGCCGAATGGCGGCGCTCGACCGCGGGCAAGGCGATCGACCGCGAAGGCACGCGCGTGCGGCTCAACCAGGCGCTCGAAGGCGCGGTGGTGGAAGAGAGCGACAAGCTGTCGGGCCGGCTGAACTTTCTCGCCACCGTGGGCTCGGTCGCGCCGTTCGTCGGGCTGTTCGGCACGGTGTGGGGCATCATGGAGGCCTTCTTCAACATCGGCGCGCAGCAGAATTCCTCGCTGGCAGTGGTCGCACCGGGCATCTCGCAGGCGCTGTTCGCGACCGCCATCGGCCTGTTCGCGGCGATCCCCTCGGTCATCGCCTACAACCGCTTCTCCAACCGCGTGAACCGCTTCGAGACGCGCCTGTTCCGCTTCGCCGACAAGTTCCACGCGACGCTGAGTCGCGAGCTGGAGGGCTGAGGCCGTGGCGATGAACGTTTCATCGGGAGGTGGCGGCGCGCGGCGCGGGCGGCGGGGGCGCGGCGCGGGCGGGCCGATGTCCGAGATCAACGTCACGCCGCTGGTCGATGTGATGCTGGTGCTGCTCATCATCTTCATGGTCACCGCGCCGCTGCTCACCGCCGCGGTGCCGATCGACCTGCCCGACAGCAAGGCACGCCCGCTCGACCAGCAGCAAGACCAGGTGACCGTGAGCATCGACGCTACGGGCAAGACCTGGCTCGACGACGCCGAACTCGCGCCGGGCGAACTGGGCGACCGGATCGCCGCGCTGGTCAAGGGCGGCAAGCCGCCGCTCGTCACGCTGCGCGCCGACCGCAATCTCGACTATGGCCGAGTGATGGCGGCGATGGGCGAACTCAACGCAGCCGGCATAACCTCGATCTCGCTGGTCACCAGCGGTTCATCGCCGGCGCAATAGCGTTTTGCCGATGCGCGACCGGGTGGCCCCGACCTTTTCCCGCGAAGAGCGGATCGCGCTGGCGATGGCCATCGCCGCGCACGTCGCGCTGGTCGTGGCGCTGGTGGTTGGCGCGAAAGTCCAGCCGCCGAACACGCCGCCGAAGCGCATGACGGTGACCTTTTCGGACAACGTCCAGCTCCAGTCGACAAGTCCCGAACCCAACGCGCAATCGATGCCCGACGTCGCGCCGGAGCAGGGCGAGGCGCAACCCGAGCCCGAGCCGCCGCTGCCGATGACGCCTCCCCAGCCCGAGGCGAAGCCGCAGCCCGCGCCGCAGCCCTTGCCGAAGCCTGTGCCTGCGAGGCCCGCGCCGCCCAGGGCCGCCAGCAAGCCCACGCCGCCCAGGCCCGCCCCCAAGCCTGCCGACGAGCGTCCGCGCCGCCGTCCCGATGCGCCCGCGGGCGGCAGCCTGATCGGCAAGGACTTCCTGCGCGGTGTCCCCGGCGCCAGTGCGCCCGGAACATCGCGCAACCCGCCCGCCGACGCCATCGGGCCGGGTGTGGCGTCGTCACTGTCAAGCGCGATTTCGCGGCAATTGAAGTCGCACTGGAACGCCCCGCAGGGACTCGACGCCGAGAAGCTGGTCACGGTCCTGACCTGGGACATGAATCCCGACGGATCGCTGGCGACGCGTCCGCGCGTCGTCCAGCAGTCTGGCATCACGCCGACGAATCAGGCGCAGGCCGCAAGGCACGCCGAACTTGCGATCAGGGCGGTCGAGCTGTCCGCGCCGTTCGACCTCCCGCCGCAGTATTATGCGCTGTGGAAGCACATCAAGGCATTCTCGTTCGACAGGAAATTGTCCCAATGATCGTCCGCACCGCTCTCGCCGCTTTCGCACTCGCCGCGCTGCCCTCTGCCGCGTGGGCGCAGGCGACCGCCATTCCCGCATCGCAGGCCCCGGCCGCGGCGCCGACGCCGGCCGCCGACGCGGGCGGGCTGACGGGCTCGGTATCCGACGAGAACGCTTGGGACGACATCGGCATCGCGATCCCCGCCTTCCCGACCAACGTATCGGTGCCCACCGCGGCCGATGGCGGCAATACCGAGGCGCTCGGCCGCAACCTCGCGCAGGTGGTCTACAACGACCTCAAGAACAACGGCCTGTTCAAGCCTGTCGGCCCCGACCGGCTGCCCGCGATCAGCTTCGCCACGGTCACCTTCCCGCAGTTCGACGGCTGGCGCGGACGCGGGGCGGACATGCTGGTGCAGGGCTTCGTCAAGGGCGGGGCGAACGGCAGCCTGACCGTGGGGTGCTATCTCTACGACGTCCAGCTCGGCAAGGAACTGGCGCGCGAGGGCTATGTCGTCGCGCCCGCCGACTGGCGCCGCGCCGCGCACAAGTGCGCCGACATGGTCTATTCGCGGCTCACCGGCGAAAGCCCGTTCTTCGACAGCCGCATCGCCTATATCGCCGAGACCGGACCCAAGGGGCATCGCCGCAAGCAGCTGGCGGTGATGGATTCGGACGGCGCCAACCACCGCTTCATCACCAACGGGCAGGCGATCGCGCTGACCCCGCGCTATTCGCCCGACTACAAGTCGATCATGTACCTGAGCTATCTCGCCGGCTCGCCCAGCATCTATGTCTACGACATTGGCACCGGCCACCAGCGCCTCCTGTTCCGCACCAAGAACGAGACGATCGCCCCGCGCTGGTCGCCCGACGGCAAGACCGTGCTGTTCTCGATGTCGACGGGCGGCAACACCAACATCTACAAGATGCCCGCGGCGGGCGGTTCGCCGGTGCAGCTGACCGACACGCCGGGCATCAATGTGGGCGGCAGCTTCTCGCCCGACGGCAGCAAGATCGTGTTCGAGAGCGACCGCTCGGGCGCCCAGCAGTGCTATGTGATGAACGCGGACGGTTCGAACCAGCACCGCATCAGTTTCTTCGGAGGGCGCTGCGCCACCCCTGAGTGGAGCCCGCGCGGCGACCTGATCGCTTTCACCCACATCGGCGGGGACTTCCGCATCGGCGTGATGACCCCGGGCGGCGGCGACATGCGGCTGCTGACCGATTCGTGGCAGGACGAAGCGCCGACATGGTCGCCCAACGGCCGCATCATCCAGTTCTTCCGCACCGCGAAGGGCAGCGGCCAGGCCTCGATCTGGCAGGTCGACCTCACCGGGCGCAATTTGCGGCGCCTGCCCACGCCGGTCGACGCGTCCGACCCGGCATGGGGACCCGTTCTGCCCTGAAAACGTTGCCCGGTTGCGGCGCACCATATACTATCGACCGCGCGAAAGGAGTTCGCCAATGCCCCCCCAGACCAACCGACGCCTGCTTTTCGCCACATCCGCCATAGCCGTCAGCCTCGGGCTCGCCGCCTGCTCGCCCAAGCCGCCCAAGTCGCTGCCCCCCGCGCCCGGCGCGACAACCACCACGACGATGCCCGAAACCACCGCGCCGCAGGGCCCGGTGCCGGGCAGCCAGGAGGACTTCATCGCCTCGGTCACGTCGGATACGATCCACTTCGATACCGACATGTACAACATCGACGCGACCAGCCAGCAGATCCTCGCCAGCCAGGCGCAATGGCTGGCGCGCTATCCCAACAAGAACATCACCATCGAGGGCCACTGCGACGAGCGCGGCACGCGCGAATACAACCTCGCGCTGGGTGACCGCCGCGCGACCGCCGCGAAGAACTACCTCGTCGGGCTGGGCGTCTCGCCGTCGCGGATCAACACCGTCAGCTACGGCAAGGAACGCCCGGTCGCGCTCGGCTCGAACGAGGCCGCGTGGGCGCAGAACCGCCGCGCGGTGACGATTACCGTCCAGTAAGCCGGTCTCCGCCAACCGCGGATCGGGCGCGGGCGGAGCGGCGGCGGACATTTCCAGCCCGCAGGCGCTTCACCCGCGCTTCGCTTTGGTCCACAATGAGGCTGATGTGCCAACCCGCGACCCGCCGATGACCATGTGGCCCTTGCATCCGTGTCCCCTGCTGCCGGTCCGGGTGCGCCGATGACGCGCGCCCGCCGCTCGATGGACTGGGGCTTTCCGCGCTGGCGCGGCTACGAAGGCGCGCGCGAGGCGGCGCAGGTGCGCCTGTGCGACAAGGTGGGCTGCGAGGAGCCGGGCACCTGCCCTGCGCCCAAGTCGCCCAACAGCCGCGAGCGCTGGCACTTCTGCGAAAAGCACGCCGCCGAATACAACGCCGGGTGGAACTACTTCGAGGGTCTGAACAAGGAGGAGGCCGAAGCGCGCGAGAACCGCGAGCGCGCCGATGCGGGCGGCTACAGCCAGGCCGCCTACCACAGCTGGGCCGGGCCCGGCGACGGTACGCGCAGCCGCGACGAGATGCGTGCGCTCGACGTGCTCGGGCTCGATGCCGACGCCAGCTTCGATGACGTGCGCCGCGCCTGGCGCAACAGGGCCAAGGAAGTGCACCCCGACGTGCGTCCCGGCGACGCCGAGGCCGCCGAGGCTTTCCAGAAGCTGCAACTGGCGTATGAAGTGCTGAGAGCCGCGGAAGAGCGGCGCGAGTGGAAGGGGTAGCGCTCTTCCAGCCAACCGGGGGAGATGGCACATGACCACGGCGAATACCGATCGGCGTTCGATCATCGGCGCGGGCGCCTTGCTGGCGGGGGCGGGCATTGTGGCCGCGGCGCCTGCCCGGGCCGAAGGCGGCGGGGGGTGGACCCCGGCGCGCGAGCCCAAGGACGACTGGATGGACATGCCCGGCACGCGCCACCGCATGGTCTACGATTCGAACAGCGCCAAGACCATTGGCGAAGCGCTGTTCTATGCCTCGAACTACTACTTCGCGAACAAGTCGGGCTACGGGCTCGGGCCCGAAAAGCTCGGCGTGATCCTGATCGCGAGGCACATGGGCACACCGGCCGCCTACAACGACGCGATCTGGGCCAAGTATGGCGCGGCCTTCAACCAGGCGGCGGGGCTCGAGGGCAAGACCGCCGAACTCGCCAAGACCATGAACCCGCTGCTCATGCCGGGCCGCGCGGCGATGGAAGGTCCGGCGGGCGACGCTTCGGTCACTACGCTGACCGGGATGGGCGCGCGCCTCGCGGTGTGCGGCCTTGCGACGACCTTCATCGCGGGGATGCTGGCCAAGGGCACCGGCGGCTCGGTCGAGGCGATCGACGCCGAACTGCGTGCCGGGCTCGTGCCGGGGGCGACGATGGTCGCGGCTGGCATTCTCGCGGTTGAGCGCGCACAGGCCCACGGCTACGCCTTCGCCTACGTGGGCTGAAGACGTCCCGGCCTAGGCTGACCGGGCCAGTTCCGCGTCGAGCAGTTCGCTCACCCGCGCGCCGCCGGGGAAGCCCTCGGCGACCCACTTGTCTTCCACCGCGCGCAGCAGGCGGGCGACTTCGGGTCCGGCGCTGACTCCGCGTGCGACGATCTCGCCGCCCTTCAACGGCAGGCGCGGGATGTCCCAGCCTTCGAGCGGTGCGATGGGCGCGCCCGCCAGCAGCAGGCGGTCGATCGCTTCCTCGCGGCCGAGGCGATAGGCGAGCGCGCGCGGCTCGCCGGGTTCGCCTGTCCGTCCCGCCGCCGCGGCGAGGCGCTTTCTCTGAGCGATCGACAGGCGCAGCCGTGCCGCGACATCCGAGGCGACTTGCGGCTGTGCGGGCAGCAGCGCGGCGAAGCGGCGCAGCGGGTCGGGCGCGACGTCCTGGCGGCGCTCCTCGGCGACCAGCGCGGCGAGCGCGGCCGGGCCACCCTTTTCTGCCTCGGGCAGGACCTCGCGCAGCACGCCGAGGTCTGCCATCCGCGCCACGGTCGGCGCTGGATCGGGCAGCGAGAGCAGGTTGGTGAGCTCCCAGCCGACCCGCTCGCGCGACAGGCCCTTCATGCCCGGCGCCAGTTCGGACACTGCGCTTTCCGCCTCCGCGTCCGCTGGCATCGAGCCGAAGCGCGCCTGGAAACGGAAGTAGCGCAGCACGCGCAGGTAGTCCTCGCGGATGCGCTGGCGTGCGTCGCCGATGAAGCGTACACGGCGCGCGGCAAGGTCGTCGAGCCCGCCGAAGTAGTCGAAGACTTCAAGCGTACGCGGGTCGGCGTAGAGCGCGTTGATCGTGAAATCGCGCCGCGCGGCGTCCTCGCGCCAGTCGGTCGAAAAGGCGACGGTGGCGTGACGCCCGTCGGTCGAGACGTCGCGGCGCAGCGTCGTGATCTCGACGTGGCCCTGCGCCAGGACGGCGGTGACGGTGCCGTGGGCGATGCCGGTGGGCACCGAGCGGATGCCTGCCGCGTCCAGCCGTGCGATCACGTCCTGCGGCCTGTGCCAGGTCGCCATGTCGATATCGGCGACCGGCACGCCGAGCAACGTGTCGCGCACCGCCCCGCCTACGACGCGCAGCGAATCCCGCTCCGGGTCGAGCGCCTCGACCAGCCGCGCGAAGTCTTCGCGCCGTGTCCACGAAGTCTCAGGCAGCCGCGCCATGCCAGTCGATCCGCTTGGCGAGGTTGGCGATGATCGCCGCGGTGACCCCCCAGATGCGATGCCCGTTCCACATGATCTCGATGTACGAGCGTTCCGTGCCCATGAACATCGCGGTCTTGCGTGCGTGGTTGGCGGCATCGAGCACGAAGCCGAAGGGCGGCTCGAACCATTCGGCGACTTCGGTCGGGTTGGGGGCCAGCGGCAGGTCCGGCGGGACGCGGGCGAGCACGGGCGTGATGTCGTAGCCGGTGCCGGTTCGGAACCTGTCGGTGGGACCGATCACGCGAACGTCGCGCGGGCGTATGCCCAGCTCCTCCTCGGCCTCGCGCAGCGCCGCCTCGATCGGGGTTTCGCCCGGTTCCAGTTTGCCTCCGGGAAAGGCCGCCTGCCCGGGGTGCGCGCGCATGTGCGAGGGGCGATGGGTGAGGAGCACGCCCGGCCCATCGGGATGACCCTCGCGCTCGGTGACCGCGATCAGCACCGCGGCGGGACGCAGCCCTTCGGGTGGAAGATCGCGCCAGTCGTCGACCAGCGGAACGACCGGGCGCGCGTGGCCCTCGGCGTAGAGCGCCACGAGCCGCGAGGTCAGCGGCGACATCATGTGCCGGGCACCAGCGCGAAGCGCGCGCCGCCGCTCTCCACGGCCAGCATGTCGGGCGGCGAGATGCCGAGCGCGTGGTTGACGAGCTGCGCGTAAGTGCTGCGATTGAGCCGCGCCTCGATACCGTTGCGCACGGCAAGGTAAATCGCGGGCGTTTCGGCATCACCGCGCACGGTGATCGGGTGGCCGGGGTTGGCGATCACCAGCTCGTCGGTGTTGAGCCGGAAGGCGAGGGCGGGGCGGCCCTCCTTGTCCTCGCGCACCTGCATGTCGATGGCGACGAGCGCCGCGTCCTCGACCTCGATCGCCTGTTTCTCATGCGGCAGGACCAGCCAGTGCGAGCCGTCGGGCTCTCGGCGCAGCAGGCCGGCGAAGGCCCGGACCATCGCGGGGCGGCGGATCTCGCCGCCGTCGTGAAACCAGCGCCCGTCGGCGGCAATGCGCATGCGGCTGTCGGACGAGGCCTGCGGTTGCCACTGATCGACCGGGGGCAAGCGGCGCGACTCAACCACCTCGGCGATCTGCTCGAGCGTCAGGCCGGCAAGGTCGGGGGGCGGCTCGTAGGGCATGCCCGAACGGCGATGCCAGAAGCGATCAGCCTAGCCAAGGCCCCAGCATGCCTTCGGTGGGGAGGACCGCCGGATTGTTGCAGCGGCACAGCAGGCGGCGCTGGTCATAGGGTCCGGGCAATGTCCACCCCCCGGTGTGCGCGGCGTCGAAGCCGAAGAAGCGGCCGTAGTATTCCGGATCGCCGATCAGCACGAGCGGCAGCGGCGCCATCGGGTTGAGCGCGGCGAGCGTCGCATGCATCAGCGCCTGGCCGTAGCCCGCGCCCTGCAGGTGCGGCAGCACGGCGACCGGCCCGACCATGATCATCGGACAGGCGCGGCCTTCGGGCGTGGTCAGCGCGACCGGCCAGCACTGGATTGTGCCCGCCAGCATGTCGTTATCGTCGAGCGCGGCGAAGCTCAGTGTCTCGAGCCAGTGCGTGCCTTCGCGCACCTTGTAGGCGGTGCGCTGGCGCCGCTCGGGTTCGAACGCGCGGTCGAGCACCGTCTCGACCAGTTCGGGATCGACGTCTGCAAGGGGAATGATGGTGGACAAGGTGCCGGCGCCCCGCCTGTAACCGATTGGTGAGCGCGGGCGCATATAGGTGGGAGCCGCCAATCGCAAGCTTGGAACGCAGGGTCGCGCGGGCAACGCCGTCCTCAACTCTCCGCGAAAGCGAACGGCTCCGCCGCACGACGATAATCGTCGGGCAAGATCTCACGCCCGATCGGCGGGGCCGAGCGCGCGGTGCAGGCGCTGCGGTGGCACAGGCGGCAGGTTACGCCGATCGGGGTGGCCTCGGCATCCCTGGGCTCCTGCCCTGCCGCATAGACCAGTTTCGGCGCATGCTCGGCGGCGCAAGCGAGCGCCACCGCGCGGTAGTGCCTCGGGCGGTCCCAGCTTCCGCCGCCAGCCGCCACGGTCCGCGCGATCGAGAAGAAGCGCTGGCCGTCGGGCAGTTCGAGCCACTGCGTGACGATCTCGTTCGGCCGCCTGAACACGTCGTGCACGCTCCACAGCGGACAGCCGCCGCCGTGCGCGGCGAAAGGGAAGCCCGCGCCGTCGAGGCGCTTCGAGACGTTGCCCGCCTGGTCGACTCGGATGAAGAAGAACGGCACGCGCTCGTGCCCTGGCTTGCCCAGCGTGGTGAGCCGGTGCGCGACCTGCTCGAAGCTCGCCCCGAAAGCGCGCGAGAGCGATTCGATGTCGTACTTGCGCTGGTCGACCGCGCGGGCGAAGCGATCATAAGGCATCAAGAGCGCGGCCGCGCCGTATCCCGCGAGCGCGCGGCGAACGAGATTCGCGCCGGTCTCGCTGGCGAAGCGTTCGGAGCGCGCGATCTCGGCGATTTCGCTGCGCAGCGCCGAATAGGCGGCGTGGAGCGCGACCTGGTAGGTGCGGCCAGGCGCGTCGAGCGTGTCGTCGATCAGCAGTTGGTCGCCGTGGCGGTCGAAGCGGCGGATCGAGCCCATCATCACATCGGGGGGGAGGAAGCGCACGCGCACGCCGCGCCCCTTCAGCCATTCGACGATGCTGCCCGCCTTGGCGATCTCCGCCGCGAAGTCCTCGGCGCGCGCGTCGAGCGCGGGAAACCAGTTGCGCCGCGCGGCAAAGAAGCGGCGCGCCTCGCCCACCGGATCGGTGATCACCGCCGCGTCGCCCACCGCGCGCTGCTCGGCGAGCGCGTTCTGCTCG
>JAJXVK010000218.1 GCA_021782155.1 Pseudomonadota bacterium | reverse complement strand
AATCCCGACGGTTTCGCCGACTGGGGTCCGAACATCGCCAAGATCGACGCGCCGCTGAAGGTGCTGCGCTCGGCGATCCCGATGCCCACGCTCAACACGATCAAGACCGCGTGGGAAACCAACCTCCAGACCTCGGTCGAGCTCTACACGATCTGGGAAGAAACCGGCGTGCTGGGCCAGCTCGAGACGATCGACGAGAACCTGTTCGACGTGATCTCGGACCTCATGGACGAGAAGCGCGAAGACTGGGCGGACTTCCTCGACGAACAGGACGACGACTGACCCCCATGCCGAATCCCAGGCGGAGCGGGGAAGGAGAACGATAATGGCGAACACCGGCGGAGAACGTTTTACCGGCCACGGCGAAGAGTGGCGCGACAGCAACCTCAGCGCGGCCGACGCGCAGGTCGCCACGGCGTGGGTCGAACAGCGCATCAACAAGCGCGCCATGTTGACCACCAAGCAGCGCGTCGACGACGTGCGCGACCAGATGTGGCAGCTGGAAAAGGAAGGCGAGATCATCGTCCACCGCGTCAATGACGGCAACGAGCCCGTCATGGCGAAGACGCTCTACGGCTGGGACAAGAAGATCCCGACGAACCGCCTGTGGCACCATAAGAGCTGCGGCCAGTGCGGCAACATCCCCGGTTACCCGACATCGCTGCTGTGGATGATGAACCAGTTCGGGCTCGAGTACCTCGACGAGACCGACCAGACCAGCTGCACCGCGTGGAACTACCACGGGTCGGGCATCGGCAACATCGAGAGCCTGGCCGCCGTGTTCCTGCGCAACTTCCACCAGGCCTATGTGTCGGCCAAGGCGGAAGGGAAGCCCGAGGGGTACTACTACCCGCTGGTCCACTGCGGCACTTCGTTCGGCAACTACAAGGAAGTGCGCGGCTACCTGATCAGTTCGGCCACGCTGCGCGAGAAGGTCAAGGCGATCCTCGGCAAGCTCGGCCGCCTGGTCGATGGAAAGCTGCTGATACCGGAGGAAGTCGTCCACTATTCCGAGTGGGTCCATGTGATGCGCAAGCGCATCGCCGAGCGCCAGGTGATCGACGCCTCGCACATTCGCGCCACGATCCACCCCGCGTGCCATGTCTACAAGATGGTGCCGCAGGACGTGATCTACGACGATGAGGTTCTGGAAGGCGACCGCGTCGCCGTGTCGACCGGCATAGTCGAGGCGCTGGGCGCGCAGGCGATCGATTATTCGACCTGGTACGATTGCTGCGGCTTCGGCTTCCGCCACATCATTTCGGAGCGCGAGTTCACCCGCAGCTTCGCGCTCGACCGCAAGATCAAGATCGCGGTCGAGGAAGCGAAGAGCGACGTGATGATCGGCCACGACACCGGCTGCATCACCACGCTCGACAAGAACCAGTGGATCGGCAAGGCCGAGGGGCGCAACTACGAGCTGCCCGTGCTCGCCGACATCCAGTTCGCCGCGCTGCTGTGCGGGGCTGATCCCTACAAGATCGTGCAGTCGCACTGGCACGCTTCGGCGACCGAGAAGCTGTTCGAGAAGCTGGGCATCGACTGGCAGGCCAAGAAGGCCGATTTCGAGGGCTACCTCAAGCAGATCGAAGCGGGCGGCGAGCGCGAGACGCTCTACGATCCGCGCAGGATGATAACCGGCGGACCGGGCTACAAGCCGGTTCATCAGATCGGGGGTTAAGGGATGAGCGATCCAATTCTCGTTGTTGGCGGTGGCCCCGCCGGATTGAGCGCTGCACACTCGCTGGCGCGGGCGGGCCAGAAGGTCATTCTCGTCGAGAAGACCGACATCCTCGGCGGCGCGCCGATCCATTCGGGCTATGCCAAGCTCGTGCCCTCGGGCGAATGGGCCAAGGACGCGATCGGCTCGATGGTGGACCGCGTCACCGGCAACGCCGACATCGAGGTGGTGACCGGCGACGTGGTGCAGAGCTTCGACGGCAAGCCGGGCGGTTTCTCGGTGACGCTGAAGAGCGGGCGCTCGTTCAGGACCCCGGCGGCGATCCTGTGCTCGGGCTTCACCCATTTCGATAGCGTCAACAAGCCCGAGTGGGGCTTCGGCCGCTTCCCCGACGTCGTCACCACCACCCAGGTCGAGCAGATGATCTCGAGCGGGGCGGGGGTGCGCCGTCCGTCGAACGGCGAAAAGCCCAAGCGCGTCGCGATCCTGCTCTGCGTCGGTTCGCGCGACCGCCAGATCGGTCGCGACTGGTGCTCGAAGATCTGCTGCTCGGTCTCGGCCAACATGGCGATGGAGATCCGCGAAGAGCTGCCGGACTGCCATGTGTACATCTACTACATGGACATCCGCACCTTCGGCCTGCTCGAAACCAAGTACTATTGGAAGAGCCAGGAAGAGTTCAAGGTCAAGTACATCAAGGCGCGTATCGCCGAGGTGACGAGCGACGGCGACAAGGTGATCGTCAAGGGCGAGGACACGCTGGTCAAGCGTCCGATCACCATCCCCTTCGACATGGTCGTCCATGCGATCGGCATGGATCCCAACACCGACAACATGACGCTGTCGAGCGTGTTCGGGGTCGATCTGGAACCGCATGGCTTCATCGACCGGCAGAACACCTATGGCCTGTTCGGCGGCACCAGCCGCGAAGGCGTGCTGGTGGCGGGATCGGCCACGGGCCCCGAAACGATCGACGATTCGATCAGCCAGGGCGCGGGTGCGGCCATGTCGGCGCTCGGCTTCGTGCGGTCGCTGACCGCGGCCTGAGACAACGATGGGCCTGTTCTCACCCGCCAGGCGCGAGCCGGAGATCGAGCGGCCGGTGCTGGAGCTTTCGGGCCCGGCGCTGACCGCCGCGATCGAGCGGCTGGCGTCGGGGTGCGAACAGACCGGTGGGATCGAAGCCTACGTCAAGGCGCTGCGCCTCAAGGCCGAGGCCTTGCGCAAGATGTTCGACGAAGCGGGGCCGCAGGGCCCTGACGCCGAGCAGTTCGCTGTGCTCGCCGGGCTCATGCCCACCGTGCGCCGCCGCATCGGGCCCTATCTCGAAGGCGACAGGTTCGAGGAACTGCGCGGCGCGATCATGCGGCTGGTCAAGGGCAGGCACGATCCGGCGACGGTCGACCAGCGCATCGCGGAGTTCTGCGTGACGCTGCCTACCGACCGCAAGCATCGCTGGGTCAGGGACCTTGCGGGCGAACTGCTCCACGCGCTCGATCCCGAACGCTATCCGTTGATGTGCCGCTGGGTGTGGGACGTGAAGGCCAACACCGGCGTGCTGCGCGAGATCTGGCACGGCGATGTTGACCGCGCCACGATCGAGGTGGGCGACGGCTACGCCATGCACGTCATGCTGCGCGAGGAGCTGTCGCAGTTCCTCGCCGACAACGGGGTGTTCCGCGACACGCTCTACTACATCGACCTCGTGCTGGCGCAGGTCTACGCCGAATACATCGCCGCCCAGGGCGGCAGCTACCTGCGCGCGGACTTTTCCGCCGCCGAGGACACCAACGTCTACCTGAGGCGCCTGCTGGGCCTCGATGGCGTCCGCATCAAGCACTCAGACCCGGCGGTGGCGCATGCCGCACGCCAGGCACTTCCGGGATTCTAGGGGAGAGCACGTCAGGCCATGCCCATTCACGAAAAGAACCTGATCCGGCCGGAGAATCTCTCGACTCACGAAAACCTCGTGATCGACGGGGTCGATGTGTCGGGCGACTGGAGCACGTTCATCAAGACGCGCGTCGTCCCCGACTACAACGAGGACATGCAGGAAGAGATCGCGCAGCTTCCCGGCGGCGAGAACATCCACCGCTGCTGGCAGTGTGGATCGTGCACCAACGCCTGCACGATCAACGCGCTCAACCCCGACTTCAACCCGCGCTACTGGATCTACCTGATCCGCATGGGATACGAGAGCGAGCTGGTCCGCGACAAGGACATCATCTGGCAGTGCGTGTCCTGCAACAAGTGCACCTATGCCTGCCCGCGCGACGTCGTGCCCGAAGGCGTGATGAAGGCGACCGCGCACTGGCTGGAGCTCAAGGGTTATACCGGGCGCACGCCTTCGACCGAGTTCGACGAGGAGTTCTCGAGCCAGGTCTTCAAGACCGGCAAGATCGAGGACGGCCGCGTGATGATGGGTTTCTTCAAGCGCACCGGGCAGCCGCTGATGCAGCCCTGGCTGGTAGCGATGGTCAAGAAGATGATCGGCGGCCTGCCGGTCGGCTGGCTCGCCAAGATGGGCTTCGCCACCGTGATCCACCCGCGCACCAGGAACTGGGGTCCGGCGCGCGCCGCGATCGAGGAATACGTGCGCGAGCAGGAAGAAAAGCACACCGCAGCCGTGAAGGGCGCGCACCGCGACGCCATGTTCCACGCCGCCGACTGAGCCCGACGAGTAGGACCGAGACGATGACCGACAGGAAAGAAGCCTACAAGAAGGTCGCCTACTACCCCGGCTGCGCGCTGGAGGGGACGGGCCACGCCTACAACAAGTCGACCAAGGCGCTGGGCAAGGCGCTGAACCTTGAACTGGAAGAGGTCGAGAACTGGAACTGCTGCGGGGCGATGGAGGTCAAGAACATCGATCCCAAGGTGCAGACCTACCTCTCGAGCCGCGTGATGAGCATCGCCGCCAACGAGATGAAGCACGATGTCGTCATGGCGCCGTGCAACGGCTGCTACCACAACCTCAAGAAGGCCGAATACGACCTCGCGCACGATGAAGGCTCGCGCGAAGTGGTCGAGCGGCTCTCGTCGAAGGCGGGGCACGAGACCTACCAGGCCGGGCAGATCGAGACGATCCACGCGCTCGACTGGATCAAGCAGGCGATCGGCGAGGAAGAGCTCAACAACCGCGTCAAGAATTCGCTCAAGGGCCTGAAGGTCGCGAATTACTATGGGTGCATGTACACCCGGCCGCGCCACATCTTCCCCGAGAAGGACCAGGGGCCTGGCACGGAATCGACCTCGAAGCCGCACTTCATGGA
>JAJXVK010000217.1 GCA_021782155.1 Pseudomonadota bacterium | reverse complement strand
CGACGGCAGCGGCATCACGATGGTCAACATCGGCGTCGGCCCGGCGAACGCGAAGACCATCACCGACCACATCGCGGTGCTGCGCCCGCACGCCTGGGTGATGCTCGGCCACTGCGCCGGGCTGCGCAACACCCAGCAGCTCGGCGACTACGTGCTGGCCCATGGCTATGTGCGCGAAGACCACGTGCTCGACGAGGAGCTGCCGCTGTGGGTGCCGATTCCCGCGCTGGCCGAGGTGCAGGTCGCGCTCGAAGCGGCAGTCGAGCAGGTCACCCGGCTGAAGGGCTACGAACTGAAGCGGATCATGCGCACCGGCACGGTCGCGAGCACCGACAACCGCAACTGGGAGCTGCTGCCCTCGCACCACGCCGCCAGCACGCCGGAACGCCGCTTCAGCCAGAGCCGCGCGATCGCGCTCGACATGGAAAGTGCCACGATCGCCGCGAACGGCTTCCGCTTCCGCGTGCCCTACGGCACGCTGCTGTGCGTGTCGGACAAGCCGCTGCACGGCGAGATCAAGCTGCCCGGCCAGGCCAACCGGTTCTATGAGGAAGCAATCGGCGCGCACCTCAAGATCGGCACCACCGCCTGCGAACTGCTGCGCGCCGAGGGCCAGCGCCTCCACAGCCGCAAGCTGCGGGCGTTCAACGAACCGCCGTTCCGCTGACACGGCCTGCGGCGGCGGCAACGAACCGCCGTTCAGGTAACGGTAGTGGCCCTTCAGCGGTTGGTGCCCGGCGCGGCGTCCGGCACCGCGACGGGCGGCTTCTTCGGGAACACGATGGCCCCCACCGCGTCGAGCATGGTGCCGAAGCCGGACACTGCCGAGCCGAACACATCGTCGGCGATTCCGTTGTTGGTGATCACGTCCCAACTGATGCGCGGATCACCCTGCGAATTCAAGGACACCGCGGCGAAGCGGTGGACGCGCGGGAAGGCATAGAGCGGCGCGGCATCGAAGCCCTTTGGGGCATCGAAGATCGCAACGAACTGGAAGCTCTGGCACTTCGCGTGCTGCGCATTGCAATCGTAGAACACCAGCGAAGACTTCCAGCCGTTGATCTGGGCGTTGATCAGCGGGTCGCCGGTATCGTCCCTGGTCAGCTCCGCCTTGTCGCCCATCTTGACCAGTTGCGCCACCATCCCGGCCGGATCGCTGGCCGAAACCCGCGCGCTAGCCGAGGCGGGAACGATCATCGCAAGAGCCGCGGCAGTAACCGCAGCATTTCGCAGCTGCATTTTGCGAACCTCCCTGGTCATGGACGTGAATCTGCCATGCCTGCAGGCGTCAGCGCAAGTTGGTTAACAATCCTGAACGCGAGCTAAACGTGGTGTTTCAGGTTGGGCGATTGACCTGGCCGGCAAGGAAACGCGCGATTTCCCGCCTGAATTCGGGCGTCGTGACCGAGCTCATGTGCGTACCGGGAATCGTTACGCGCACCGGTTTGGGCAAGGCTTCGGCCAGCCGGTCTGCGGAGCCGTTGTCGTTGTCGTCCGCGCCGCACAGCACCAGCGTGGGCATGACGATGGCCGACAGCGCTTCGGGCGGGGTGTCTTCCATCGTCGCCAGCAAGAGCCGCGCCGCGACCGGGTCGGTACCGGTGGTCTTGAGGAACTGCTGCGCGAAATAGGCCTTGTCGCCGGGCTTGATCGTGCCGAAGCGGTCGATCACGTCGAAGAAGAAGTCGCGCCGCCGCGCCCAGCCGGCGAGCCCTTCCAGCCCCATCCCCGCCAGCACCAGACGGCGCGGCGAAAGCCCCGCCAGCACCCCGCGCGCCGATGTGCGCGAGCCGAGCGAGAAGCCCACGAGGTCATAGTCGTCGAGTCCGAGATGCGCGACCAGCGCCTTCAGGTCGAGTACCAGCACATCGGGCGGATAGGCGGCCGGATCGTGCGGCGCGGCGCTTTTGCCGTGCGCGCGCAAGTCGGGCATCAGGCACTCGAACCCGGCATCGGCCAACGCCTGCGCCGCGCCGTAGCGGATCCAGTTGGTCTCGGTCGAGGAGAACAGCCCGTGGAGCATGACCACCGGCCGCCCCGCTCCCATGCGGTGCAGTGCAAGTTGCGCGCCGCCGAAGCCTTCGTAAAATTCGGTCGTCGCTTCGCTCACTCGGGAACCTCCAGTCCTGCCGCCTTCCAGCGCGAGGCCACGCTTTCGGTGGTCGCGCTGAAATGGCGCGGCAAGTCCTTGGTGTCGAGCCATGCCTCGTGCGCGCTCTCCGCCCCGGCGTGGGCGACGGGGACGAAGGTGGAGGGATCGTCGAAGCTGCCGACGGTGAGGTCCATGCCCCTGCCGTCGTTGAACATGAAGCCCAGCGGCGTACCGCACGCCTTGCAGAACGGCCGCCGCGCGATGGGCGAGGACGCATACCAGTCGGGCTCGCGTTCCCACGTCACCGCGCCATCGGGGACTTGCACGAAGGCGGCGGCGAAACCTCCGGTCGCCTTCTGGCACATGCGGCAATGGCACAGGTACGCGTCGTCGCTCTCGAGCCGCGCCGAATACCGCACGCGGCCGCACTGGCAGCCGCCGCTGAGGGTCTTCATCGTTCGGCCCTCATCTTTCGGCGAGGCCCTTCTGCTTCATCCGCCACACCGCCAGCTCAATGCGGTCCTGGCCGAAGAACGGTTCGCCCTCGAACACCAGCGTCGGCACGCCCCAGTGCCCCGCTGCCTCGAGCGCAGCCTGGTTGGCGGCGATCTCGGCATCGAGTGCTTCGGCATCGCTTACCGCTTCGGCTTCAAGCGCGGCGAAGTCGAGACCGGCTCGCTCGGCGGCGCCGGCGAGATGATCGCCTTCGTGCCAGTTCTGCGTCCCGCCCCAGACAAGGCGCGAGACCTCGTCGCAGAACGCCAGCGACTTGCCTGCCCTTGCTGCGGCCTGCCCCATGCGGGTGAGGCGGAAGATGTAGGGCTGCTCGGCGGCGATCTTGCGCGTCGCGATGTCCTGCACGATCGGATCGGGCCGCGGCGGGGCGAAGGGAACGCCGAGGTGCTGGGCGATGCGCGGCACGTCGGTCAGCAGGTAGCGCAGCCAGTTGGGATGGTTGCGCTCGAAGAAGTCGGGCTCGCGGATCGCCAGCGGGTAGACCGGCCTCAGGTTGATGGTGAGATCGTACTGTTCGCCCAGCGCGCGGTAGCGGCGCGTGGCGAGATAGCTGTACGGGCTGCGGAACGACCAGAAAACGTCAGCGGTCAGCGTCATGGCGCGAAGGTCCTCTCCCAAGGATGCGTGATCCTAGGAGGCCTTCGCGCCATGCGCAAATGCTGGCCTTAAGCCTTCTTCAGGTGGCGGCGGCCCAGCAGTTCGGCGATCTGCACGGCGTTGAGCGCGGCACCTTTGCGCAGGTTGTCGGACACGCACCACAGCGACAGGCCGTTCTCGACCGTCGGGTCCTCGCGCACGCGGCTGATGTAGGTCGCGCCGTCGCCCACGCATTCTATCGGGGTGACGTATCCGCCGTCCTCGCGCTTGTCGACGAGCATGCAGCCCGGCGCCTCGCGCAGGATATCCTGCGCGGCGTCGGCCGAGAGTTCGTTCTCGAACTCGATGTTGACCGCTTCGGAATGGCCCACGAACACCGGCACGCGCACGCAGGTCGCGCTCAGCTTGATCTTGGGATCGAGGATCTTCTTGGTCTCGACCACCATCTTCCACTCTTCCTTGGTGGAACCGTCGTCGAGGAACACATCGATGTGCGGGATCACGTTGAACGCGATCTGCTTGGTGAACTTGGTCGGCACCGCCGGATCGCCGACAAAGATGTTGCGGCTCTGCTCGAACAGTTCGTCCATCCCGGCCTTCCCCGCGCCGGACACCGACTGGTAGGTCGCAACGACCACGCGCTTGATCTTCGCCGCATCGTGCAGCGGCTTGAGCGCCACGACGAGCTGCGCGGTCGAGCAGTTGGGATTGGCGATGATGTTCCGGGCCTTGTAGCCGTCGATCGCGTCGGGGTTCACCTCGGGCACGATCAGCGGCACGTCGGGGTCCATGCGGTAGAGCGACGAGTTGTCGATCACCACGCAGCCCTGGCTGGCGGCCTTGGGCGCATAGATTTTGGTCGGGCCCGACCCGGCGGCGAACAGCGCGATATCCCAGCCGGTGAAATCGAAATGCTCGATGTTCTTGACCTTGAGCATTTTGCCGGTGTCGCCGAACTCGACCTCTATCCCGGTCGAACGCGGCGAAGCGACCGCTGCGATCTCGTCGCAGGGGAACTCGCGCTCGGCGAGGATGTTGAGCATTTCGCGTCCGACATTGCCGGTCGCGCCGACGACGACTACCCGGTAACCCATTTCAAATCCTTTCGCGCCCCCGCGATCCGTGGTCCCTTGCTGGCGGGGGAGCGGGCCCGTTACCCTTACGTGCCGCCGCGCGCAAGCTATCGATAGGATCGGCTGGCCCGAAGGACGCAAGATTGCCCGCTCAGGCGATCATCCCGTCATCGAAGCCCGGTGCGTCAGCGATCGGCCGTCCCCGCTCCGTTGCGGTCGAGGAAACGGAACATCGTCTCGTAGAGCTGCTGGTTGACCGTCGGCCCGGCGAAGTGGTGCGTCATGCCCGGATAGAGCATCATCTCGAACGGAACCGCTTCGCGCTGCATCTTGGCGACAATCTCCGTCGTGTTGTCGAGCACCACGTTGTCGTCGGCCATGCCGTGGACGATCAGCAGCGGATCGGCGATCTTCGCAGTATCGGCCAACGCGTTCGAGCCTTCGTAGACCGCCGGATCGTCCTGCGGCAGGCCGAGGTAGCGTTCGGTGTAATGCGTGTCGTAGAGCTGCCACCTGGTTACCGGTGCCACCGCGATCCCCGCAGCCCAGGCGCCGGGATGCTTCTCGAGCATCTTGATCGTCATGTAGCCGCCATAGGACCAGCCGAAGGTCGATACCCGCGCGGGATCGACGAAAGGCAGGCGCTTGACCCACTCCGCGCCGGCAAGCTGGTCCTCGACCTCGACC
>JAJXVK010000008.1 GCA_021782155.1 Pseudomonadota bacterium | reverse complement strand
TCTCCTCCTCGATCGCGGGCAGGTCCTCTTCGGTGAAGGGCCCGCGCTCGGCGGTCGGAGCGAAGTCGTAATAGAAGCCGTCGTCGGTCGCCGGACCGAACGTAATCTGGGTTCCGGGAAACAGGTTCTGGACCGCTTCGGCGAGCACGTGGGCGAAATCGTGGCGAACCAGCTCGAGCGCGTCTTTCTCGTCGCGGCTGGTGACCAGGGCGAGGTTCGAATCGCTTTCGAACGGCCGGTTGATGTCGCGCAGCTCGCCGTCGATCCGCGCCGCGAGCGCCGCCTTGGCGAGGCCCGGGCCGATCGCCGCGGCGACGTCGGCCGGGCTCGATCCCGCGGGCATCTCGCGCACCGATCCGTCGGGGAGGCTGATCTTCAACAATTCGGACATCGATCACTCTCTCGTTTCCGGGGCGCTTTGGCACAAGCGCGCGCGCGCCGGAAGGGGCGGCGTGCTGCTTCGTGGGGCATGTCCGGGAGGTAACGCCATCCGCCCGGCTGCCGGGCGGCGGGCGAGGCGCGCAGCTTTTCAGCCGCGCACGACGCTCCACCCCCGGTCGCCCGGGGTGGTGGTAGTCGGGATCAAGGCGCGAAAGTGCGTCATCAAATGCGCAGATAGGGCCTTGGAGGCGGCTTGTCACGCTCCCGGCCCGATTGAAACGCTGCCCGGGCTCGGCCATGCTCGTGCGGATGATCGATATCCAGTTTCTCGCGCTGCCCGACGGACGCCGGATCGCGCACCGCTTCAGCCCCGGTGCGGGTCCGGCGCTCGTGTTCCTTCCCGGCTACATGTCCGACATGGCGGGAGGCAAGGCGAGCGCGGTGTTCGAATGGGCGCGTGCGAACGGGCGGGCCTGCCTGCTGCTCGACTATTCGGGCTGCGGCGAGAGCCCGGGCGATTTTGCCGAAGGCACGCTGTCGCGCTGGCGCGAGGAACTGGTCGCGCTGGTCGAGGCAAAAGGGCTCGACCGTGTGGTGCTCATCGGCTCGTCGATGGGCGGCTGGCTGATGCTGCTCGGCGCGCTCGCCATGCCGGACCGGGTGGCGGCGCTGGTCGGTATCGCCGCCGCCCCCGATTTCACCGACTGGGGGCGCGGCGCGGCCGACAAGGCCAGGCTGGCGGCGGGTGAGACGGTGTTCGACCCGAACCCCTATGGTCCAGAGCCGACGCCCATGCACCCGGGCTTCTGGGCCGACGGGCAGGCGCAACTCCTGCTGGAAGGCGGGATCGCGTTCGACGGGCCGGTGCGGCTGGTCCACGGGCAGTCGGATCCCGACGTTCCTTGGGAGATCCCGCTCCGGACGGCGAAGGCGCTGCGTTCAGCCGATGTGCAGGTGACGCTGGTCAAGGACGGCGACCACCGCCTGTCGCGCGATGCGGACATCGCCCTGCTGCTGCGCACGATCGCCGCGCTGCCCTGAGAAAGCCGTTCCCGCCATGTCGCTGCTGCTTCCCCTTGCCCTCCTCGCCCAGTTCGGCACGCAAGTGCCGATGGGTAGCGCTGCGCCGGTCGCTATCGCGCCTTTGCCGATCCCGCGCCGATCGAGCGTGGTCAAGGCCGCGCCGCCGGAGGAGCGGCAGGCCTCTCCCGAGAACGACCGCCTCGCCGCGTGCCTCGCCAAGACGCGCAGCGATCCCCAGCGCGGGGTGATCGAGGCGCGCGACTGGCTGTCGGACGGCGGCGGTCCGATGGCGCAGGTCCGCGCCAACCAGTGCCTCGGCATGGCATTGAGCGACCTCGGCCAGTTCGGACAAGCCGAAAGGGCCTTTGCCGACGCGATCGCCGGCATCCCCGCCGAGCAGGCGGTCGCCGCTGTGCCGCTGATGGCGATGGCGGGCAACGCCGCGCTCGCCGCCGGGGAGACCCAGCCCGCGCTCGACTGGTTCGACAAGGCGCTGGCGGTGCCCGCCAATCCCGACAAGGCGATGCTTGGCGGGATCGAGGCCGACCGCGCCCGCGCGCTGGTCGCGGCGGGGCGCCCGGTCGATGCCGGCGGCGCCCTGGCGCAGGCTCGCACGCTTGCGCCCGACTATGCCGAGGCCTGGTTGCTCTCGGCCACGCTGGCGCGGCGTCAGGGCGATCTCGCGCAGGCGCAGGGCTATATCGAGCGCGCCGCCGCGCTCGACCCGCGCGACCCGGCGACCGGGCTCGAGGCGGGGGTCATCGCGGTGCTCTCGGGCCGCGACGAGGCGGCGCGGCGATCGTGGCAATCGGTTCTGGCCCTTGCGCCCGGCAGCAAGGAAGCCCAGACCGCGCAAGGGTATATCGACCAGCTCGGGCCGGCGAAGGCGCCCGAGCCGGCAAAGGAGCAGCAGGCGCACCCGTGAAGCTGGCGGTCCTCGATCTCGTCCCCGTCGTCGAAGGCGGCAGCGCCGGTGAAGCGCTCGCCAATGCGGCCGGTCTGGCGAAGACCGCCGAGGCGGCGGGCTTTCACCGCTTCTGGGTGGCCGAGCACCACGGCATGGCGGGAATCGCCAGCGCGGCGACCGCGGTCACCATCGCCCATATCGGCCACGCCACCTCGACGATCCGCATCGGCGCGGGCGGGATCATGCTGCCCAACCACAACCCGCTGGTGATCGCCGAGCAGTTCGGGACATTGGACGCGCTGTTCCCGGGGCGGATCGACCTCGGGCTCGGCCGCGCGCCGGGCGCCGACCAGCGTATTGTCCACGCGCTGCGCAAGGACGTGAACCGCGCCGCCGAGCACTTCCCGCAGGACGTGGTCGAGCTGCGCGCGCACTTCACCGGCGAGCCGAAGCTCCCGCTGCAGGCAACCCCCGGCCTTGGCGCGCAGATCGAGATGTGGATCCTGGGATCGAGCCTTTACGGTGCGCAGCTCGCGGCGATGCTGGGCATGCCCTACGCCTTCGCCTCGCACTTCGCGCCCGATCATCTCGACGCGGCGCTCAGGCTCTATCGCGAGCAGTTCAAGCCGTCCGAAGCGCTCGACAAGCCGCACGCGATGGCGGCGATCAACGTCTTCGCCGCCGAGAGCGACGAGCAGGCGGTCTTTGAAGCCTCGTCGATGGACCAGGCCTTCGTTGCGCTCAGGACCGGCAATCCGGGCAAGCTCAGGCCCCCGGTCGATGGCTACCGCGAGAGCCTGCCGCTCCAGCAGCGCGCGATGCTCGAACACATGCGACAGGCGAGCGCGATCGGGTCGGTCGACACGGTGCGCCGCCAGATTGCCGCGTTCCGTGACCGCACGCAGGCCGACGAACTGATCTTCGCCGGATCGACATTCGACCCCGCGCACCGCCGCCGCGGGCTGGAACTGGCGATGGAAGCGGCCAAGGGGTTGTGACAGGCTGGCTCTACGGGCCATGCCGGAGTGTGCCGCAGGTGCTTGCCGCATGCCGGCGGCTCGGCTAACATGTGAACAATTGCTTCACATGAGAGCAATATAATTATAACAGTCGATAACGTCGTTCCAGAGTGCCGCAAGAGAGCCGGAAAGACTTCATGCCGAACAAGCCGAACACCGCCAAGTCCGCGCCCCGCACCAGGGCGAAGGCGCCGCCCGCCGCCGCATCCCGCGAACTCGCCTCCCGCCTCGCTGCGCGGTTCGAGGCGTCGCTGCTTCCCGGCGAAGCCGCAGACTTCCCCGAAGGCCGCCTGCAGGAGGCCGCCGCGTTCGTGATCGGGGCGGCGCACGGCCGCGAGCCTGGCGAGGGCGCGGTTGCGGTCGATTCGGTGCTGGGCGGCGAGCGCTACCTGCGCATCGCGCTGGTCAACGACGACATGCCGTTCCTGGTCGATTCGATCGCGGGCACGATCGCGGCCCACGGCCTTTCCATCGATCGCCTGCTCCACCCGGTCATCGCGGTGCGGCGCGACGGCGAGGGCGAGCTGGTCGAGTTGCCCGACGGCGAAGCCTCGGGCGAACTGCGCGAATCGGTGATCTACATCGAGACCGAACGCGCCGATGCCAGGCTGCGCCGCGAACTTCACGCCGCGCTCGTCGCGACGCTGGCCGACGTGCGCGTCGCGGTCGCGGACTGGCCCAGGATGCAGGCCGCGATGCTCGAGGATGCGGGCATGGTGTCCGATCCTGAAGGCGCGGCGCTGCTGCGCTGGCTGGCCGAGGGCATGCTGACCCAGCTCGGCCACCAGACGGTCAAGCGTGACGGATCGCGCCAGCAGATGCTCGGCGTGTGCCGCAAGAGCGCCAAGCAGCTGCTCGCCCCAGCCTCGCTCGAACGCGCCTTCGCGTGGTTCGATGGAGAGGCCGGCGGCGCGGATAATCGCGGCCGCGCGCCGCTGGTGGTCAAGGCGAACGTCATGGCCAATGTCCACCGCCACGTTCCGCTCGACCTCTTCGTGGTGCCGCGCATGGCCGGCGGCAAGGTCGATGCGCTGTCGATCCACGCGGGGGTATGGACGAGCGCCGCGCTCACCGCCTCGCCCGACCGCATCCCGCGCATGCGTGCGCAGCTTGCCGGGCTGATGGACAAGTTCGGCTTCGATCCCTCGGGCCATGCCGGCAAGGCGCTGGTCCACGCACTGACCAGCCTGCCGCACGACCTGCTCGCCAGCTTCTCCGACGCCGATCTCGAACGCATCGCGACGACGATGATGAGCCTGATCGACCGCCCGCGCCCGCGCCTCGCGCTGGTCCGCGCGCCGCTCGGGCGGCACCTGTTCGCCTTCGTCTGGCTCCCGCGCGACGCGATCTCGACCGCGCTGCGTCTGCAGGTCGTCGAAATGCTGGAAGAGGCCGCCGAAGCCGACGTGCTCGACTGGAGCCTGTCGGTCGAAGGCGGCAACCTCGCGCTGATACGCTTCGTGCTTGATACGCGCGGCGGCAGCGCCGACCCCGACGAGCACGCGCTCGACGCGCGGCTCCAGGCGCTGGTGCGCGGCTGGCCGCAGGCGGTCGACAGCGAGCTTGCGATGCACGAGGACCCGGCGAGGGCCGCCGCGCTCGCCGCGCGTTATGCCGACGCCTTCCCGCTCGGCTACCGTGCGTCGAACGGGCCGGCCGAAGCGGCGCAGGACATCCTGCGGCTGCGCACGCTCGAGGCCCTGGCCGACAAGGGCGATCTGCGCCGCGACGCGCGCCTGCACAGCCGCAGCGCGGTGATCGACAACCGGCTCGACCTCAAGCTCTACCAGCGTCGCGGCTCGGTCCCGCTGTCCGACGTCGTGCCGATGCTGGAGAATTTCGGCTTCCGCGTGATGCGCGAGATTCCCACGCTGCTGCACGAAGGCGAACTCGGCGCGATCCACGACTTCGACCTCGAACTGTCCGAACGCTTCGACGAACGCGACCTGCTCGCCCGCGCGCCCGAAATCGAGGCGGCGATCGCCGCCGTGCTCAACGGCGAGGCGGAGGACGACGCGTTCAACCGCCTGATCGGATCGGTCGGCGTCGCGGCGTACCAGGCGAACTGGCTGCGCGCCTGGTACCGCTACTTGCGCCAGGCCGGGCTGCACTATGGCATCGCGACCGTGGTCGATGCATTGCAGCACGCCCCGCAAGTCACGCGCGGGCTGATCGAGCTGTTCGTCGCGCGCCACGACGCGGGCTTCGCCGGTGACCGCGAGGCTGCCGCGGATCGCGCCAACGAGGCGATTTCGACGGGGCTCGCCAACGTCGCGGCGATCAATGACGACCGGCTGCTGCGTGCCATGCGCGCGGTGGTGGACGCGATCCTGCGCACCAACGCCTTTGCCGATGCGGGGCGTGAAGCGCTGGCCTTCAAGCTCGATTCTGCGCGCGTTCCGGGCCTGCCCAAGCCGTTGCCCTGGCGCGAGATCTGGGTCTACAGCCCGCGCGTCGAGGGCATCCACCTGCGCGCCGGCCCGGTCGCGCGCGGGGGCCTGCGCTGGTCCGACCGGCGCGACGACTTCCGAACCGAGATACTCGGGCTGATGAAGGCGCAGCGCGTGAAGAACGCGGTGATCGTGCCGACCGGCGCCAAGGGCGGGTTCTATCCCAAGCAGCTGCCCGATCCGGCCAAGGACCGCGACGGCTGGCTGGCCGAGGGCAAGGGCAGCTACCAGGCGTTCATCCGCACGCTGCT
The DNA here is from genome assembly GCA_021782155.1 of Pseudomonadota bacterium. Taxonomy (GTDB): domain Bacteria; phylum Pseudomonadota; class Alphaproteobacteria; order Sphingomonadales; family Sphingomonadaceae; genus Novosphingobium. The sequence continues at coordinate 17,783 of JAJXVK010000008.1, read as the reverse complement.
GTCGCTCACCGACAACATCGTGGGCGGCAAGGTGGTTCACCCGGCGGGGGTGGTGATCCGCGATGGCGACGATCCCTATTTCGTGGTCGCCGCCGACAAGGGCACCGCGACCTTCTCCGACGTTGCCAACGCGATCGCGGCGCAGCGTGACTTCTGGCTCGACGACGCCTTCGCCAGCGGCGGCTCCAAGGGCTACGACCACAAGGCGATGGGCATCACCGCGAAGGGCGCGTGGCTTTCGGTCCAGCGCCACTTCCGCGAGATGGGCGTGGACGTGCAGGAGCAGCCGGTGCGCGTCGCCGGCGTGGGCGACATGTCGGGCGACGTGTTCGGCAACGGCATGCTGCTGTCGAAGGCGATCAGGCTGGTCGCCGCGTTCGACCATCGCCACGTGTTCCTCGATCCCGATCCCGATCCGGCGAAATCGTGGGCCGAGCGCGCGCGCATGTTCGCGCTGCCGCGTTCGAGCTGGGCGGACTACGACACGAAGCTGATCAGCAGGGGCGGCGGCGTGTTCCCGCGCAGCCTCAAGGCGATTCCGCTCAGCGCCGAGATCCGCGCGATGCTGGGCGTCGAGGCCGGTGAGCTCGATCCCGAAACGCTGATCTCCGCGATCCTCAGGGCACCGGTCGACCTCCTGTGGTTCGGCGGCATCGGCACCTATGTGAAGGCGAGCAGCGAAGCGAACATCCAGGTCGGTGACCCGGCCAACGACACTGTGCGCATCTCGGCCGACGAGGTCGGCGCGAAGGTCATCGGCGAAGGCGCGAACCTGGGCATCACGCAGGCGGGGCGCATCGAGTTCAGCCTGCGCGGCATGGGGCTTGGCGGTGGGCGCATCAACGCCGACTTCATCGACAATTCCGCGGGCGTCGACTGCTCGGACAACGAGGTCAACATCAAGATCGCGCTCGCCTCGGCCAAGCGCGCCGCGCGGCTGACCGAGAAGGCGCGCGTCAAGCTGCTCGCGGACATGACCGGCGAGGTCGCCGCGCTGGTGCTCGAGGACAACCGCCTGCAGGCGCTGGCGCTGTCGATCGCCGAGCGGTCGGGGGCGCGCGCGACGGCAAGCTATTCGCGGCTGATCGACCTGCTTGAGGAATCGGGCGACCTCGATCGCCGCACAGAGGGACTGGCCGAGGCCGACGTGCTGTCGCGGCGCGCGCTCGAAGGGCGGGGCCTGACCCGGCCCGAACTCGCCGTGATGCTGTCGAGCGCCAAGCTGGTGCTGCAGCGCGCGCTCGAGGAGAGCGAAGTGCCCGACGATCCGGCGCTCGCCGAAGACCTGCTGACCGCCTTTCCCGCGCCGATGCGCAGCCGCTTCCGCAAGGATATCCTCGGCCACCGCCTGCGCCGCGAGATCATCTCCACCAAGCTTGCCAACCGCGTGGTCAACCGGATCGGCGTGATCCACCCCTTCGAGCTGGTCGAGGAAGAGGGCGCGTCGCTGGCGCAAGTCACCGCGGCCTTCGTCGCCGCCGAGCGGCTGCTCGGGCTCGACGAGACCTGGGCGCTGATCGAGGCCACCGACATGCCCGAAGACGCGCGGCTGCTGCTGTTCGAGAAGGCGGCGGCGGCGCTGAGGAACCACATGGGCGACCTCCTGCGCGCCGGACGCGGCGAAGAGCGGCCGGGCAGGCTGGTCTCGGCGCTCGCCAAGGGAGTCGGATCGCTGGCCGGACAGGTCGGCGACCTGTTGCTCGCCGAAGCGCGCAGCCAGGCCGAATGGCTGACCCGCGACCTCGAGGCGGCGGGCGCGCCGCTCCCGGTCGCGCTGCGCGTGGTCCACCTCTACGACATGGACGGCGCGATCGGCATCTCGCACCTCGCTTCCATTGCCCGATCCGATCCCGCCGCGCTGACCCGCGCTTTCACCGACCTCGGCGCGCGGCTGGGGCTCGACTGGGCGCAGCAGGTGGCGAGCCGGATGACCCCGTCCGATCCGTGGGAGCGCGTGCTGGTTGCCGGTCTCGCGCGTGATTTCCAGCAGATGCGGCTTGATTTCCTCGCGCGCGCCAGGCGGCAGGAGGCGGGCGCGTTCGTCGAGGAATGGGTGGCGGCGAACGAGTTGCCGGTGCAGCAGTTCCGCGCACTGGTCGCGCGCGCGCAGGCCGCGAACCCGGTCGCGCCGGTCATGCTCGCGCAGATCGCCAGCCAGGCGCGGGGGTTGCTGTCGCGCTGACGCGGAGACCATTTCGCCCCGAAAGCGGCGTGATCGCTTGACGGCGTGACGCGTTTGCCCGAATTCGCGCCCGCGTTAACGAACGAGGGTGCGGGATGGACAGGGCAGACGTCGTCATCGTGGGGGCCGGACACGGCGGAGCGCAATTGGCGCTTGCGCTGCGCCAGCAGGGTTTCGAAGGCTCGATCGCGATGATCGGGCGCGAACCGGAAGCGCCTTACGAACGCCCGCCGCTGTCGAAGGAATACCTCGCGCGCGAAAAGACCTTCGAACGGCTCTACATCCGCCCGCCGCAGTTTTGGGGAGAGAAGGACGTGCGGCTGGTGCTGGGCACCGAGGCGACCGCGCTCGACCCGGCGAAGAAAGTGCTGACCCTGTCGGGCGGCGACTCAATCGAATATGGCACGCTGGTCTGGGCCACGGGCGGCGATCCGCGCCGCCTTTCGTGCGAGGGCGCGAACCTTGCCGGCGTCCACGCGGTGCGCACCCGCGCCGACGTCGACGCGCTGATGGCGCAGCTCGATGGCGGCGCGCGGCGGGTCGCGGTGATCGGCGGCGGCTACATCGGGCTGGAAGCGGCGGCGGTGCTGACCAAGCTGGGCTGCCAGGTCACGCTGCTCGAGGCGCTGCCGCGCGTGCTGGCGCGCGTTGCGGGCGAGGACATCTCGGCCTTTTTCGAGCACGAGCACCGCGCCCACGGCGTCGATCTGCGCACCGGGGTGGGGGTCGAGAGCATCGAGGGCGACGGCACCAATGCCACCAGCGTCAAGCTGGCTGACGGCGAAGTGATCCCCGCCGAGATCGTCATCGTCGGCATCGGCATCGTGCCTGCGGTCGGCCCGCTGATCGCGGCGGGCGCGGCGGGCGCCAACGGCGTCGACGTCGACGAGTTCTGCCGCACCTCGCTGCCCGACGTCTATGCGATCGGCGATTGCGCGGCGCACGCCAACGATTTCGCCGACGGCGCGGTGATCCGCCTCGAATCGGTGCAGAACGCGAATGACATGGCCAAGGTCGTGGCCCAGGCGATCACCGGCGAGGCGCAGCCCTATCACGCGATCCCGTGGTTCTGGTCGAATCAGTACGACATCAAGCTGCAAACCGCCGGGCTGTCGATCGGGCACGACCAGACCGTGCTGCGCGGCGATCCGGCGAGCCGCAGCTTCTCGGTCGTGTACCTCAAGGACGGCCGTGTGATCGCGCTCGACTGCGTGAACATGATCAAGGACTACGTCGCTGGCCGCAAGCTGGTCGAAGGCCGGGTGAAACCCGACCTCGGGCGGCTGGCCGATTCGGCGGTGCCGCTCAAGGAGCTGGCGGACTGAGCCGCGCGAGCGCCCACTCCGCTGCATCCGCCACCACCGGGTCGGGATCGCCGAGCAGAACGCGCACCGGGGCTTCGAGCGCCGCATCACCGCTGTTGCCCGCCGCGTAGAGACAATTGCGCGCCATCCGGTTTCGCCCGATCCGCTTGATCGGCGATCCGGCGAAGACCTTGCGGAACGTGGCGTCGTCGAGCGCAAGCAGCTCGGCGAGCTTCGGCGCGGTCAGTTCGGCGCGCGGCAGGAAGGCGCGGTTGGCCCCGGCGGCGACGGCGAACTTGTTCCACGGGCAGACCGCGAGGCAATCGTCGCAGCCGTAGATGCGGTTGCCCAGCGCGGCGCGAAGGTGCTCCGCGACCGGACCCTTGTGCTCTATCGTCAGGTAGGAAATGCAGCGCCGCGCATCGAGCCGGTAGGGCGCGGGGAAAGCCTGTGTAGGGCAGGCGTCCTGGCAGGCGCGGCACGATCCGCAACGGTCCTCCCCCGGCGCGTCCGACGGCAGGTCCAGCGTGGTCAGAATCGCGCCGAGGAACAGCCATGAGCCGTGGCTTCGGCTGACGAGGTTGGTGTGCTTGCCCTGCCAGCCCAGCCCCGCCGCTTCGCCCAGCGGCTTTTCCATCACCGGCGCGGTATCGACGAAGACCTTCACTTGCGGCTCACCCAGCCCGCCCTTGCCCGCCTCGGCCACCAGCCAGCGCGCCAGCGCCTTGAGTGCGCGCTTGACCGTGTCGTGATAGTCCGCGCCTTGCGCATAGACCGAAATGCGCCCGCGGCCGGGCGCTCCCGCCAGCGCGAGCGGATCGGCGGCGGGGGCATAGCTCATGCCCAGCGCGATTACGCTCCGCGCCTCGGGCCAGAGCGATTGCGGCCCCTGCCGCTGCCCGGCGCGCGTCTCCATCCAGTCCATCGAGCCGTGCGCGCCTTCGCCCAGCCACTGGTGAAGCCGCCCGGCGCGCAGCGGATCGTCGGCGGCGGGCGCGATCCCGCACGCGGCGAATCCAAGCCGCGCGGCTTCGGCCTTCAGGCGGTCAACGAGCCTGGTTACGCCTGGGTTAACCATGTTTGCCGCCCGCTTCGTTCACGGGTAGGCTCTAGCCGCTGCTGTCATGCGCATCGAGTTAGGGGAACGGCCCGTGGAGGGCAACGAAGTCTCGCCGGACGGGCGTGAACTGGCGATCGAGGCGCGCGGCCTCGTCAAGCGGTTCGACGGATTCACCGCCGTCGATGGCATCGACATCACCGTGCCGCGCGGCGCGATCTACGGAATCCTCGGCCCCAATGGCGCCGGCAAGACGACGACGCTGCGCATGCTGCTCGGCATCATCGATCCCGACGAGGGCACGCGCCGCGTACTCGGCCACGAACGCCCGACCGAGGTCGCGCGGCGCATCGGCTACCTGCCCGAGGAACGCGGGCTCTACCCGGCGATGAAGGCGACCGAGGCGATCGCCTATCTCGGCCACCTGCGCGGCGTGCCGCTCGCCGAGGGACGCCGCAAGGGGCGCGAACTGCTCGAGACGCACGGGCTCGGCTATGCCGCCGACCGCCAGATCCGCCAGCTCTCGAAGGGCATGGCGCAGCAGGTCCAGCTGCTCGGCACGCTGGTCCACGATCCCGACCTCGTGGTGTTCGACGAGCCGTTCTCGGGGCTCGACGCCTTGAACCAGGGCAAGCTCGAAAAGATGATCCGCGGCCTTGCTGACCGGGGCACAACGGTGATCTTCTCGACCCACGTCATCGCTCATGCCGAGCGGCTGTGCGACCAGGTGGCGATCATCGCCGGGGGCAAGGTGCCCTTCGCCGGCCCGGTCGACGCCGCGCGCGACCGCTTGCGCCCGCAGGTCCGCCTCGAAACGCGCATCGGCGAAGGGGCGTGGACCGCCGCGATTCCGGAGGGTGCCCGCCGCGACGGCAAGCCGGGCGGCGGCGCGTTCTGGTATTTCGAACTGCCCGGGACCGGGGTGGAGCCACTGCTGCGCGCGCTGATCGAAGGCGAGGCGGGCATCCTCAGCCTGTCGATCGAGCGTCCGGGCCTCCACGACGCCTTTGTCGCCATAGCGGGCGAGGCGGCGGCCAGGGCGCTCGAGGAAGGCACCGAGGAAGAGGGGCACCGCTGATGCTTGCCGAGAAATTCCGCGCGGCGATGGTCGTCGCCCGCCGCGATTTTGTCGCGGTGATCTTTTCCAAGACCTTCATCTTCTTCCTCGTCGGGCCGCTGTTCCCGATCCTTGTCGGCGGGCTCGCCGGGGGTATCGGCCGCGCCGCGCACGACATGGACCAGCCCGAGATCGGTATCGCGATGAGCGCCACCGATGCGCAGGCGATGGTCGCCGCGCGCGCAGCGATGGCCGGGCACATGGCGGGGCCGATTCCCGAATTCCAGGTGGTGAGCGATGCGGCCGAAGACGCGCAGGCGCGTGCCGCGCTGGTTTCGGGCGACAAGCGGCTTGCCGCCGTGGTTTCGGGCACGCTGTCCGCGCCGCGCCTCACCGGCACCGAAGGGCGCGTCGACGAATGGCGGGGAATCGTCTCGGCGATCGCAGCGCGCGCGCGCTCGGGCAGCCCCGAGGCCTATCCCGCGGTCGATACCGAGATCGTGCGGACCAGCGCCGCGCAGACCCGGTCGAGCCAGCTGACCACCGCGCAGGCCGGGCAGACGCTGCTGTTCCTGCTGGTCATGCTGCTCGCCGGCATGGTGCTGTCGAACCTCGTCGAGGAGAAGGCCAACAAGATCATCGAGGTCCTTGCCGCGGCGATCCCCATGGACGCGCTGTTCCTCGGAAAGCTCTTCGCAATGCTCGGTGTCAGCCTGGTCGGCGTGGCGGTCTGGGGCTCGATAGGCTCCGCGCTGGCGCTGATGAGCGGCAAGTCTCTGGCCATGCTGGCGGTGCCAGCGGTCGGCTGGCCCGCGTTCTTCGTGCTCGGCTTCCTCTATTTCGCCATGGCCTACCTGCTGCTCGGCTCGCTGTTCCTCGCGATCGGCGGCATGGCGACGACGGTACGCGATGTGCAGACCTTGTCGATGCCGGTCACCATGCTGCAACTGCTGGTGTTCCTGTTTGCCAGCTATGCGCTGGCCAAGCCCGGATCCGTGTTCGAGTGGGCGGCGATCGTCTTCCCGTTCTCCTCGCCTTTCGCGATGCTTGCCCGCGCGGCGATGGACGGCGGCATTGCGCAGCACTTCGTCGCGCTCGCCTGGCAGGGCATGTGGGTCATGCTGATCGTCAACGCCGGCGCGCGGCTGTTCCGCCGCACCGTGATGAAGTCGGGCCCGGCGCGCGGAAAGGCGAAGAAGCGCAAGGTCGCGGCGGCCTGAACGCTGGCTGCGCCAAGGCGCGCATCGCGCTTGTTGACATTGGTGTAGGTTTCAAATGATAGTCCTATCCGAACGAGTCCCGCGCAAGGGACCGTGGAGGATTTGCCGATGGCTACCCAGCTTGCCCCCGAACAGTCACGGATGACGTGCCGCACCTCGCCAACCGCCAGCGAGGCCTTTGGCCAGTGGCTCAAGGAAAACCCGCAGGGCCTGCCCGTTCACACCGACCCGTGGGACGTGAGCCGTTCGGACATCTACGTGGAAGACCGCTGGCAGCCGATCTTCGCCGAGATGCGCGCCAAGGCCCCGGTCAACAAGGTCACGGGAACGCCCTATGGCGATTTCTGGAACGTCGTTTCCGCCAAGGCGATCACCCATGTCGAGGCGCTGCCCGAGCTGTTCTCGTCCTCGTGGGAGCATGGCGGGATCACCATCGGCGATCCGCCCGCGGACATGGACCCGGAAGTGCTGGCCGAGCGCCGCCTGCCGATGTTCATCGCCATGGACCGGCCCGATCACACCGGCCAGCGCCGCACCATCGCTCCCGCCTTCACGCCGGGCAAGATGGACGATTTCGAAAAGGAAATCCGCACCCGCACCGCCGCGCTGCTCGACACCCTGCCGTTCGGCGAACAGTTCGACTGGGTCGACAAGGTCTCGATCGAGCTGACCACCGGCATGCTGGCGATCCTGTTCGGCTTCCCGTGGGACGACCGCCGGATGCTGACCTTCTGGTCCGACTGGGCAGGCGACGTCGAGCTTGGCCTCGCGCCGGGGCTCAATGACCTGCGCTTCGAGCTGCTCGGCGAGATGGCCGCCTATTTCCAGACGCTTTGGATGGAGCGCATGGGCAAGCCGCCGACGGGCGACCTCGTCTCGATGATGATCCATTCGGAAGCGATGAACCACATGAGCCCGCAGGAGTTCATGGGCAACCTGATCCTGCTGATCGTGGGCGGCAACGACACCACGCGCAACACGATGTCGGGCATCGTAGAAGCGCTCGACAAGTTCCCCGACCAGCGCGAGCTGCTCGAGAAGGACCCCTCGCTGATCCCCAACGCGGTGCAGGAATGCATCCGCTATGTCACCCCGCTCGCGCACATGCGCCGCACCGCGACCGCGGATACCGAGCTGTTCGGGCAGCAGATCAGGAAGGGCGACAAGGTCATCCTGTGGTACATCTCTGCCAACCGCGACGAAGAGGTGTTCGACGACGCGGACAAGCTGATCGTCACGCGCGAGAACGCGCGGCGGCACCTCTCGTTCGGTTACGGCATCCACCGCTGCGTGGGCGCGCGGCTCGCCGAACTGCAGCTGCGCGTGCTGCTGGAAGAGATGCACAAGCGACGCATGCGCGCGCGGGTGACGGGCGAGAAGAAGCGCGTACGCGCGAACTTCGTCCACGGCTTCCGCAAGCTCGAGGTCACGCTCGAAAAGTTCTGACGGCTTGAAACCTTTCGCCGCCTCTGGTCGAATGGCCTAGGGTCCTGACCCTGGGGGGCGAAAGGAGTTCGAGCGATGCCGGAACATGCCAGCCGCCGTACCGTGCTCGCGCTGCTCGGCGCGGGGAGCGCGATGGCGCTCGTCACCGCCTGCGGCGCGAAGGCCGAGGCGAAGGGCAATTTCCCGATCAGGCATACCGACGCCGAATGGCGCAGGCTGCTCACCCCCGCGCAATACCATATCCTGCGCGAGGAAGGGACCGAGCGGCCTTTCACCTCGCCGCTGCTCAATGAGCACCGCAAGGGCACCTTCACCTGCGCGGCGGACGGCAACCCGCTCTACCTCTCGAGCCGCAAGTACGACTCGGGCACCGGCTGGCCGAGCTTCTGGGCGCCGATCCGCGGCGCGGTGGGTTTCTCGAGCGACCACGCTCTGGTCTACGAACGCACCGAGGTCCATTGCATGAAGTGCGGCGGGCACCTGGGTCACGTGTTCGACGACGGCCCGCCGCCGACCGGCCAGCGCTATTGCATGAACGGCGATGCGATGAAGTTCGTGGTTGGGTGAGGGGTTTGATTGGCCGCCGGTCGCGCTGACCTGTCACTTGCTCGAAATGCCGGGCCGGTGCCGGAAGCCTTCGACGCAGGCCGAAGGCGCACCCGCACAGGACTCTACCTCCGCGCCTTGAAAAACCCCCGCAGCATCTCGGCGCTCTCTGCCTCGCCCATGCCCGAATAGACCTCTGGACGGTGCAGGCACCCCGGGTGCTCGAACACGCGCGCGCCGTGTTCGACCGCGCCGCCCTTTTCGTCCGCCGCCGCGTAATAGACGCGCGCGATCCGGGCGTGGACGATCGCGCCCGCGCACATCGCGCAGGGCTCCAGCGTCACCCACAGGTCGCAGCCCGCAAGCCGTTCGTCGCCGAGCGCCTTCGCGGCGGCGCGAATCGCCAGGACCTCGGCGTGGGCGGTGGGATCGTGGGTCCCTCGCGGTGCATTGTGCGCGGCGGCGATGACCTGGCCGTCCTTCACCACGACCGCGCCGATCGGCACTTCGCCCTGCGCCGCGCCGGCCCGCGCCTCTTCGAGCGCCCTTGCCATCGGTTCGGGAAGCGGCCACCGGGTCATGCACGCCGGCTAGCCCGGCAATCGCCCTGAAGCAACGCGCGAATCCTTGACTCCGCCGCGCAAATGGCTAAAGGCCGCGCCTTCCCGATAGTTTATCGAACCAGACACGAGAGTTTGAAGCCATGTCGCGCATCTGCGAACTGACCGGAAAGGGCCGCCAGGTCGGCCACAATGTCAGCCACGCCAACAACAAGACCAAGCGCGTGTTTCTGCCCAACCTGCAGAACGTCACGCTGCTGAGCGAGAAGCTGGACCGCGGCTTCAAGTTCCGGGTCTCGACGCAAGGGTTGCGCTCGGTGGAGCACAACGGCGGCCTCGACAACTGGCTGCTCAAGACCTCGGACACCAAGCTCAGCCCGCGCGCGCTCAAGGTGAAGCGCGAGCTGGTCAAGGCCAGCGCCGCCTGATTCGGATTCGGGAGGTTCGCCTCCCGACAAGCCGATTCGCTGGGGCTGCATCCCGCCGGGGTGCGGCCTTTTTGCGTTGGGCCTAACCGAAACTGCGCCAGATCTTCACCGGCTGCGAATCGCGCGGGCCGGTGCCGCCGGGGCAGCGCACAGGCATGAAGCTGCGCGCGTAGCAGACCTGCACTTCCTCGAGCCAGCCGCGCGAATTGACCACCAGCCGGATCATGTCGGGCTTGAGGAACGGCGTCTCCCCGACCAGCGCCGCGCGCACCATCCCCGCGTTGAGCCCGTCCACGCGCGAGAGGCGCGCCATGTCGGGGAAGCGCAGCGACCGGAACAGCGCGCGGCCCGCCTTGAGGTATCCTTCGGGAGACGAGGCCATGCAGGCGCCATGTTTGGCCCATTCGTGCGCCATGAGGCGCGGCGAGGGTGTGACGCACAGGTTCTCGCGCAACGTCGTGGCCGAGGGCGCTTCGCTCGCGCTGCACCACTGCGGATCGCGCCCGCGCCCCTCTGGCCACAAACCGTGGAGTACGAAGCCGAAGCGTCCGATCTGCCCCGAACACTGCAGCTGCGAATCGCGGTCGTTCCTGTGGCCGTGGCAGAACTCGGGAGACCAGCTCAGCGCCAGCGTATAGCCCGTGATCGGCGAGACGATGCGCGGCCCATCGGGGCCGGGGAGATCCGGCGCCTCGACCGAGCGCGGCACCCGGCACTGCCAGGCTTGCGCCAACGCAGGGGCCGGCAGGAGCGCGAGCGCCGCGAGCAGGCCGCGCGCGATCCTCACAGCGGAGAGAAATCCAGCCCGATATCGGCGGCGGGCGCGCTTTGCGTGAGGCGGCCGACCGAGACGTAGTCGACACCGGTCGCGGCCTTGGCGGCGATGGTGTCGAGGTTGATGCCTCCGCTCGCTTCGGTCGGCACACGGCCCGCGACGACCGCGACGGCCTCGCGCAGCATGTCGGGGTCCATGTTGTCGAACAGCAGCCGCGTCGCCCCGGCGTCGAGCGCGGGCTCGATCTGATCGAGCCGGTCGACCTCGCAGATCACGTCCTTCACGCCCGCGTCGAGCGCGCGGCGCACCGCCTCGGTCACGCTTCCGGCGACCGCGACGTGGTTGTCCTTGATCATCGCCGCGTCCCACAGCCCCATGCGGTGGTTATGCCCGCCGCCCATGCGCACCGCGTATTTTTCGAGAAAGCGAAGGCCGGGGATGGTCTTGCGCGTGTCGAGCAGCTTCGCACTGGTCTTGCCCATTGCATCGACATAGGTGCGCACCAGCGTGGCTATGCCCGAGAGGTGCTGCACGGTGTTCAATGCCGCGCGCTCGGCCGTGAGCATCGCGCGGGCGTTGCCCGACAGGCGCATCACGTCGGTCCCGGCCGGAACGCGCGTGCCGTCGGCGACCAGCAGTTCGATCTCCATCGCCGGATCGAGCCGGCGGAAGAACGCGGCGGCGACCGGCAGGCCGGCGACGGTAATCGCGTCCCGGCTGTCCATCACGCCGGTGAAGCGCGCGTCCGCCGGGATCACGCTCTCGCTGGTCACGTCGTGCCCGCCGCCGGGCAGTCTCTCGCCCAGGTCCTCGGCAAGCGTGGCGGTGACGAACTGGTCGAGGTCGAAACCGGGCAAGGTGAAGTCTGTCATGCCCCGTCCCATCGCAAACTCGATCGGTCCTGTCGAGCGACTGTCAGCAGGGGGCTTGGCCCGGTGCGATCCGGCGACCATATTCCGATCCAACCGAAGCAGGAGCAATTGCATGGCCTCGAAGCGCATCGATCTTGGCGAATTGAACGATGTCGCGGCGATCGCGAAGCTCGTGCCGGTCTCTGGCCTGCGGGTGGCCGACGTCGGCTGCGGACCGGGCGCGACCTCGCGCGAACTCGCGGCGATGGGTGCCGAGGTGCTGGGCGTCGAGCCAGACCCGGTCCAGGCCGCGAAGAACCGCGAGGCCGAACCGGTCGCACACGTCACCTTCGCCGAGGGCGGCGCGCAGAGTCTGCCGCTCGAAACCGGAAGCACCGACCTCGTGGTGTTCTTCCGCTCGCTCCACCACGTGCCGCTGGAGCTGATGGACGCCGCGCTGGCCGAAGCGGCGCGCGTGCTCAAGCCCGGCACCGGGACACTGTGCGTGGTCGAGCCGGGGATGGAGGGCAGCAATTTCGCGATGATGCGCAACTTTCACGACGAGACCGCGGTGCGCACCGCGGCGCAGGCCGCGCTGGCCCGCAATATCTCCAGGCTGTTCGGCGAGGCGGCCTACTACCGCTACGAACAATACCCCCGCCACAAGAGCTTCGCCGCGATGGTCGAACGGGTGATGGGCCAGACCTTCAACTCGCTCGACCGCGCACGGGTGGAGAGCGAGGAAACGCGCGCGGCCTTCGAGAAGGGGCGCACGGCCACGGGCGACTATGTGTTCGACCAGCCGATGCTGCTGGATGTGTACCGGAAGGCGGCGCGAGGGTGAGTGCTGGCGCTCAGTGAACGAACCGCGCCACCACGTCCCTGTATGAGCGCGACACCTTCACCTCGGCCCCGCTGGTCAGCACCAGGAAGCATTCGCCGTTGGTGTGCGGGCGGACCTGGCGCACCTGGTCGAGGTTGACGATCTTCGAGCGGTGGACGCGCTGGAACACGCGCGGGTCGAGCCGGCGTTCCAGGTCCTTCATCGTTTCGCGCAGGATCAGCGAGTTGTCTCCGGTGTAGATGCACATGTAGTCACCCGCAGCCTCGATCCGCTCGATCGTGTCGACATCGACGCGGAAGATCTGGCCGCGGTCCTTGATGTTGATGAGCTTTTCGAACCGGCCCACGGCTGGTTCGGACTCGTCGGGCATCGCGTCCATCACGTCGGGCGCGACTTCGGCCAGCACGTTCTTGAGCTTTTCGACTTCCTCCAGCCCGCGCTTTTCGGCGAGCCGGGTGCGCGCGCGGTCGAGCGCGTCGGCGAGCCGGTCTTCATCGATCGGCTTCAGCAGGTAGTCGACCGCATTCGCCTCGAAGGCGCGCAGCGCATGCTCGGAATAGGCGGTGACGAAGACGAACAGCGGCGGATCGATTTCCAGCACGCCGTTGACCACGCTGAACCCGTCGAAGCCGGGCATCTGGATGTCGAGGAAGACGAGGTCGGGCTTTTCGGTCTTGATCTTGCGGATCGCCTCGCGCCCATTGCTGCAGGTGTCGATCACTTCGACATCGGGAAACCGCTCGAGGCGGAGCTGGAGGCCCTGGATGGCCAGTTTCTCGTCGTCGACGAGGATCGTGCGGATGGTCATGCGCTACCCTTGGTCTTTCGTTTCACGCCGCGTCTCCGAGCGATACGTTCGAGCGCGGCTGGAGTTCCCCTGCATAGGTTGCCGGCATGCCCCCTGCCGGACGCGAGGCGGACGGGTTCGGCGCCGCCGCCTTCTGCCGCACTTCGAGCGGCAGTTCGATGACCACCGCGAAGCCGCCCTCGGGCCGGTTCTGCATCTCGAAGCGCTGGCTGTCTCCATAGGCCTGGGCAAGACGGTCGCGGATGTTGGCGAGACCGACCCCGGTCGAGGCCGTGCTGCCGAGTTCGCCCGTCGCCGCCTGCAGCCTCGCCACGTCGCTGCCGCTTTGCAATCCCGGTCCGGTGTCGGAGACGGTGATGCGAAGCCGTGGCCCGACGAGCTGCGCGGCGATGGTGATCTGCGCCCCTTCCTCGAGCGGACTGACCGCGTACTTGATCGCGTTCTCGACCAGCGGCTGGAGCAGCAACGAAGGGATCAGCGCGCTCTTCGCGGGCTCGTCGATGCGGAACTCGGTGCGCAGCCGCTCTTCGAAGCGCATGCGCTCGATGTCGAGGTAGAGCTTCAGCGTCTCCACCTCCTGCGCCACGGTGACGCGCGCGGTGGCGTCGTTGACCAGCGTGTAGCGCAGGAACGACGACAGGCGGCTGAGCATGGCGTTGGCCGGTTCGGTCTGCTTCAGCAGCACCAGCGTGGAGATCGAGTTCAGCGTGTTGAACAGGAAGTGCGGGTTGAGCTGGTAGCGCAGCATGGCGAGCTGCGCGCTCGTCGCCTGGTTCTCCAGCCGGATCAACTGGTCGTTCTGCTCCTCCACCTGGAGGAAGAAGTTGATCGCGTAATAGAGCGCCGACCACGCGCCGAGCAGCGTCAGGTCGAGGTAGAACACGCCGAGGAACAGCTGCGCGAAGGCCGAATCGCCGTTCTGCCGGTAAAGGCTGACCACCCACGAATCGATGAAGGCGTACAAGCCCACCGCCAGCGCCAGCACGATCGCCGTGGTGCCCCAGGTGACGATCGCGCGCCGGTTGATCAGCGAGCGGTAGATCACCGAGAGCACCAGCGAGATCGAAAAGCCGGTGATCGAGCCGATCATCACGATCAGCAGGAACGACCACGGGTTCGAGTTCGCCAGGCTCGACATCGCACGCAGCAGCATCGCGCCGCCCCAGCCGAGGTACTGCAGGCGCCAGAAGGCGCGGTTCTTGTTGCCGAAGAACGGCGAGGGCTGGAACGGCAGCACGGCCATCGCCCCTATCTAGTGCGGCTGATGCGCGATGTTAATCGCCATTCCGCACGGCGCTGCGGATAGCCGCCGCGCTCACTCGCCGATCAGGGGCATCACCAGCGGCGGTTCGGCCAGGCTCTCGCTGCCCTCGAGCAGTTCGAGCGCGTGGGCGATCGCGCTTTCGGGGCCTTCGTGCGTGACCATCGCGACCAGTACTGGCTCGTCGCTGCCCGCCTCCGCGCGGCCCTTCTGTATGAGGCTCTCGATCGAGACGCCCGCATCGCGCATCGCCGCGGTGATCTCGGCGAGCACGCCCGGACGGTCGGCAACCGAGAAGCGGATATAGGCCTTGCCGGTGCGGTGGCCGCTGTCGGCCGCCGGCGCGGTGTCGAGTTCGCCCACGGGGATCGAGAACGGCGCGCCCACGTCTCCGCGCGCGATGTCGATGAGGTCGGCCACCACCGCGCTGGCGGTCGGCCCGTCGCCCGCGCCCGCGCCCTGGAACAGCAGCCGGCCCACGAAGTTGCCCTCGGCGACGACCGCGTTGGTCGCGCCGTCGACATGCGCCAGCGGGTGGTCGCGGTGAACGAGGTGCGGGTGGATGCGCTGGAACAGGCGGCGGCTGCCGCTCGCGTCGGTCTCGGGCTCGGCCATGCCGATCAGGCGGATGTAATAGCCCAGCGCGTCGGCCTGCGCGATATCGGCGGCGAGCACGCGGCGGATGCCGGTGGCGCGCACCGACGCGAAATCGATCGCCGTGCCGAAGGCGATCGAGGAAAGGATCGCCAGCTTGTGCGCGGCGTCGATGCCGTCGATGTCGAAGGTCGGGTCGGCCTCGGCATAGCCCCGGGCCTGCGCTTCGGCGAGCACGTCGGCGAAGTCGCGGCCGGTGTCCTCCATCGTCGAGAGGATGTAGTTGCAGGTGCCGTTGAGGATGCCGTAGACGCGCTCGATCGCGTTGGCGGCGGCGCCTTCCTTGAGCCCCTTGATCACCGGGATGCCGCCCGCGACCGCCGCTTCGAACTTGAACGCGCATTTGGCGGCTTCGGCCTTGGCGGCAAGCTCCAGCCCGTGGTGCGCGACCATCGCCTTGTTGGCGGTGACCAGCGCCTTGCCCGCCTCGAAGGTGGTGCGCGCCAGCGCCAGCGCCGGGCCGTCGGCTCCGCCGACCAGCTCGACCACCACGTCGACATCCTCGCGCTCGCCGAGGATGACCATGTCGTCTTCCCAGGCATAGGCGGAGAGGTCCACGCCGCGATCCTTGCCGCGGTTGCGCGCGCTGACCGCCACGATGCGGATCTCGCGCCCCGCGCGGCGGGCGATGAGATCGGCATTGGCCTCAATCAGCCGGATGACGCCGGCGCCGACCGTGCCGAGGCCGGCGAGCGCGATGCGCAGGGGTTCGCTCATGGGATGTACCTGTTGTTCAAGATGCGTCGTTCGGGAAGCGCGTGGGGCGCGTAGAGCATGGGGGCCGAAAAGGCGAGTCCGTCACGCCTCCAGCCGAGCGCGGACCTCCTCGGGGATCGGCTGCGGGGTGCCCTGGTCGAGGTCGACGTGGACGTTGACCAGCCGGATCCCGGCGCGCAGGTCATCCCCGCCCTGGCCGTTCGCCTGCCCGTGCAGTTCCATGCAGGTGACGATCGAGGTCCGTCCCACCTTCTCGGTCCACACCCGGCCTTCGACCAGTTCGTCGTAGCGGATCGGTGCGCGGTAATCGACTTCGGCGCGCACCACGTGAAACTCGAGTTCGCCCAGGTTCGTCTGCTGGACGCCGGTGGCGCGCCAGTACTCGGTGATCAGCACGTCGGCATATTCGAGGTAGCGCGAGTTGAACACGACCGACTGGCCGTCGATCTCGGCATAGCGGACGCGGAAGGTGTAGCGGAAGGGTGTGCTCATGCGCCGAGCCTATAGGGCCGTGCGCGCGCGAGGGAAGGGGGTGGTGTTCTTGCCGCCCTCCGGATTCAGTTGTCGGCCTGGTGACAGTCAGGAGCAACCGGCGGCAAAACCTCAAGCACCCTGCCTCGGCTCGCCGCCGGCGCGGTTGCGCTGGCACGGGCCAAGCTGGTCCATCACCAGCGCATAGTCGGTGGCGGCCTGCGCCGCCTGCGCGCCCGGTTCGGAGATGTTGGCCCTCGCGGGCAGGCGGTGCGGCAGGAAGCAGGCCAGCCGGTACCACATCAGCGTGTCGCGTGCTGGCGGCCGCGATGCCTGGTCGACGATCTCGGTCAGGCTGACCCCCCAGCGCGGCGCTTCGCCTGGGCGGCGCAGGACGCTGACCGAGACCGTTCGGCTGGTCGGCGTGGAGAGGAATATCTGCGTCTCGCCTTCGCCCGAGAGGTTGCCGGGAGTGTAGAGCGCCTCGCGCACGCCGGTGATCCGTGGCGGCGCGTCGGGGCTGAGCATTTCGGTCAGGATCGCGCGCGTCGCCGCTTCGCGCGCAGGGGTCCAGCCGACCTGCGCGTCGGTGGCGACGAGCGCCAGCTCGTCGGGCCGGTCGGGCACCGGGCGCGCGAACAGGATGACTTGCTGCTTCTTCAGTTTCGGGACCTTGCCGCGCGCGTCGAGCGGCACGTCGGCGAGGTAGGCGACCGATTCGCCGAGGCCGTTTCCGACCAGCAGCGCCGTTGTCCGGGCCTCGATATAGACGCGCGCATGGCCCGGCGACACGTTGCCGGCGCGTTCGGGCGGTAGCGGCGCAGCCTTCTGCACGGTCGCCATCGCGACGATGCGCGCTGCGCCGGCGAGGTCGGCGAGGTCGGCATAGGTCGGGCCCGGATCGGGCGCCGGAGCGGACGCGGCGGATTGCGCAGAAACCGGGGAATCCGGCAGAAATGCAGCAAGCGCGAGCACCGCGGCGAAGAGGTGCCGGCGGCGCGGCGGGAAACGGGACATCGCTATCTCCGGTTGGCTGCCTTGCAGGGGCAGGATGAGTCCAAGCGCGGACCAATTCAGGCAGCGCGCGGGTGAATCGCGGGTTAACCGATAAAGCATTTGCGCGACTTTGGCTTCGGCGTTAAAGCTCCGGTCCGAACGGGCGAACGAAAATAATGCGCCCGGCAAAGTGCCGCCGCCGGATGCCCTGCTTCCGTTGTCGGCGGTCCGGGTTGTCCGGCAGGGTGGATGTAAATACAGGTTCTGGCCTCTACGCAGGGATTCGCGTTCCTTGCGCGGGGGCATTGTCTCGGTCGGGATTGGCGCTTCACCAAGAAGCGTCAGGGCCGGTCGGGGGGTTTCTAGGAGTGCAGGAGCTGAATGGCATACGCTGACCAAAAGATGAGCGGTAACAAGGTGACCGCCCTCGTCGTTGTCGCGATCCTTCACATCATCGTCATCTACGCGCTGGTCACCGGCCTTGCGTACGAGGCGTACAAGAAGGTCAAGGAGACAACGGCGGCGATCAACATCAAGGACGAGCCGCCGCCGCCGCCGCCGCCGCCGCCGAAGGACAATCTGCCGCCGCCGCCGCCCATCGTGGCG
>JAJXVK010000007.1 GCA_021782155.1 Pseudomonadota bacterium | reverse complement strand
GTGCCGCCGCCCACGCCCGTCACCAGCGCGAAGAAGGCCATCGTGACGAAAGTCTGCTTCAGCCGCGCGGCGAGCAGCGCGCCCGTCAGCGCGAAGACCGCCACGCCCGCAAGGTCGAGCGCGGCGATCAGGTCGGCGATGCGCGGGGTGAGGTCGTTCACGTCGGTTCCTTGGTCGAGCCTTTTGCGTCACGCGCACGATGCTGCTTTCGTGCGCTTGTGCAAGCCGCGTTCTATTCCGTCGCGAAGAGCTGCCCAAGGTCGGCGAAGGCCTTCATCTCGATCGCGTTGCCCGAAGGATCGCGGAAGAACATCGTCGCCTGCTCGCCCGGCTGGCCCGCGAAGCGCACATAGGGTTCGATCACGAACGCGGTTCCCGCCGCCCTCAGGCGATCGGCGAGCGCCTGCCAGTCGGCCATTTCGAGGACGATCCCGAAATGCGGAACCGGCACGTCGTGCCCGTCGACCGGGTTGTGCGCTTCCTCCGCGCGTTCGGGGGC
Organism: Pseudomonadota bacterium; assembly: GCA_021782155.1. Lineage (GTDB taxonomy): Bacteria > Pseudomonadota > Alphaproteobacteria > Sphingomonadales > Sphingomonadaceae > Novosphingobium. The sequence continues at coordinate 23,458 of JAJXVK010000007.1, read as the reverse complement.
GAGGTGGGCGACGATCTGGTGGCCGTAGAAATCGAAGTCGACCCATTCCCCGGCGCTGCGCCCCTCTGGACAACCCATGATACCGCCCCAGAAGGCGCGCGCCTCGGCAATGTCGCGGACGGGGAAGGCGAGGTGGAAGGGGCGCAGGGTCATGGGCCTGTCACATGTGGATCGGCTTGCCGGTCACCGCCATTGCCGCTTCCTTGATCGCCTCGGAATGCGTCGGGTGGGCGTGGCAGGTGTAGGCGATGTCTTCGCTCGTCGCGCCGAACTCCATCGCCAGCGCGGCCTCGGCGATCATCGTCCCGGCGACCGAGGCGATGCACCACACGCCCAGCACGCGGTCGGTCTTCGCATCGGCGATGACCTTCACGAAACCGTCGGGCTCGTGGTTGGTCTTGGCGCGGCTGTTGGCCATCATCGGGAACTTGCCGACCTTGACCTCGCCGCGCTCTTTCGCCGCTTCCTCGGTGAGGCCCACGCCCGCGATTTCGGGCTGGGTGTAGACCACGCCGGGGATCACGTCGTGGTTCACGATTCCGGTCATCCCGGCGATGTTCTCTGCCACCGCTATGCCTTCGTCCTCGGCCTTGTGCGCGAGCATCGGCCCCGGAATGACATCGCCGATCGCCCAGACGCCGGGGACCTTGGTGGCGAAATCGTGGTCGGTCTCGATCTGGCCGCGCGGGTTCAGTTCGAGCCCGATCGCGTCTAGGCCGAGCCCGTCGGTGTTGGGCCGGCGCCCGATCGAAACGAGCACGCAATCGGCTTCGAGCGTTTCGCCCGCCCCGCCAGCAGCGGGCTCGACGGTCAGCGTGGCCTTCGCGCCCTTCACCGAAACGCCCGTCACCTTGGTGCCGAGCTTGAGCGCCATGCCCTGCTTCTTGAAGATCTTGGCCGCTTCCTTGCGCACGTCCATGTCCATGCCGGGGAGCAGCTGGTCGAGGAATTCGACCACGGTCACTTCCGCGCCGAGCCGCCGCCAGACCGAGCCCAATTCCAGCCCGATCACGCCGCCGCCGATCACGACCATCTTCCTGGGCACCTTGGGCAGTTCGAGCGCGCCGGTCGAATCCACCACCACCTTCTGGTCGATCGTCACGCCGGGCAGCGGAGTGACGCTGGAACCCGTGGCGATGACCACGTTCTTCGCGGTGTAGCTCTTGTCGCCAACCTTGACCGCGTGCGCGCCCTCGAAGCTGGCACGGCCCTTGAGCCAGTCGACCTTGTTCTTCCTGAACAGGAACTCGATGCCCTTGGTCAGCCCGCCTACCGCGTCGATGCGCTGGGCGTGCATCTTCTCGAGGTTCAGCTTCGGCGTCACCTCGATGCCCATCTCGGCCATCGCGCCGCCCTTGGCCGCCTCGAAGTATTCGCTCGCGTGAAGCATTGCCTTCGATGGAATGCAGCCGACGTTGAGGCAGGTGCCGCCCAGCGTCTCGCGGCTTTCCGCGCAGGCGGTCCTGAGCCCGAGCTGCGCGGCGCGGATCGCGGCCACATAGCCGCCCGGCCCGGCACCGATCACGAGGACGTCGTAGTCGTAGGTCTGGTCAGCCATGGTTCTTCCGCTATCCGTTGGTGTTCAGTTGATCATCGCGAAGGCCGCGAGCTTGCGCTTCGCGCCTTCGCGCAGGAACGAGCGCAGCCGGTCCACGTCGTCGATCACGAAGTCGAGACCGCCCTCGCCGTCTTCGAGCAGCAGCTTGGCGCCGTAGACCCCGTCGGCGACCATCGCCTTGGGATCATAGCGCTTGCGCAGTTCGGCGTTGCTCACCGCTTCGAGCGCCTCGTTGGCGTCGATGATGGCGCCCGCAGGGATCAGCCATGCCGCGCCGAATCCCTGGTCCTTGCCGATCTTGGGGAACTTGCCGACGATCACCGACAGCGCGTCGTCGGTCGCCCCGGCGGAGCCCGTCAGCAGGTGGTGGATCGCCTGCCACTGCTCGTCGAGGTCGAACGGGATCGCCGGGTTGTGCACCTCGGCGGGCGCGTCGAGCAGCGCTTCGTCAACGTCGAAGCCGCTGACGAAGGCGCCGATGCCCGAAGGATCGGCGCGCAGCCGCGCCACCGTGTCCGCGTCGGCATAGCGGGCGGTCCAGATCATCGTGGTCATGTCGCTACCCTCACAGGTCGATCAGCAGCCGCGTGGGATCCTCGATCGCTTCCTTGATCGTCTTCAGCGCGGTCACCGCCTCACGGCCGTCGATCAGGCGGTGATCGTAGCTGAGCGCGAGATACATCATCGGGCGTATCACGATCTCGCCATTGCGCACCACCGGGCGGTCCTCGATGCGGTGGAGGCCCAGCACCGCGCTCTGCGGCGGGTTGATGATCGGGGTGGACATCAGGCCCCCGAAGATGCCGCCGTTGGAGATGGTGAAGGTGCCGCCCTTCATGTCTTCCATGGTCAGCGAGCCTTCGCGCGCGCGCTTGCCGAGGTCGCCGATCGCCAGCTCGATCTCGGCGAACGACAGCTGGTCGACGTTGCGCACCACCGGCACGACGAGCCCGTTTGGCGCCGAGACCGCGACCGAGAGGTCGACGTAGTCGAAATAGACGATCTCATCACCGTCGATCTGCGCGTTGACCGAGGGGATGTCCTTGAGCGCAAGGCACGCGGCCTTGGCGAAGAAGCTCATGAAGCCGAGCTTCACGCCATGCTTCTTCTCGAACACGTCCTTGTAGCGGCCTCGCGCCTCCATCACCGCCGACATGTCGCAATCGTTGAAGGTGGTGAGCAGCGCGGCGTTGTCCTGCGCGCTCTTGAGACGCTTGGCGATCGTCTGGCGCAGGCGCGTCATCTTGACGCGTTCCTCGCGGCGTCCGCCAGTGGCGGCGAGCGCCGGGGCTCCGGCAGCCGCGGCCGGAGCGGCAGCGGGCGCGGCGGGCTTGCTGTGCGCGGCGGCGAGCACGTCGCCCTTGGTGATGCGGCCGTCCTTGCCGGTGCCCTTGATCGTGGCCGGATCGATGCCGTGTTCGAGCACCGCGCGGCGCACCGCGGGCGAAAGCACCTGCGCGCCGTCGCCCTCGGCGGCTTCGGGCTCGGCGGCGGCCGGAGCCGGGGCGGGCGTGGTGGCGGCAGGCGCCGCAGCGGCCTTGGCAGCGACGGCGCCTTCCTCGATCACCGCGATCAGCGTGCCGACCGAGACGGTATCGCCTTCGGCGACCATATGCTGACCCATCACGCCGGCAACCGGCGAAGGCACCTCGACCGCGACCTTGTCGGTCTCGAGGCTGACGATCGGCTCGTCGGCGGCGACCGCTTCGCCGGGCTGCTTGAGCCACTGGCCCACGGTTGCCTCGGTGACGCTTTCACCCAGCGCCGGGACCTTCACTTCACTCGACATAGGTTTGTCCCTGTCTCTCAATTCCGTTCGTGCTGAGCCTGTCGAAGCACTGATTTTCTAACCACCGTCGCCGCGAAAGGGAAAACGGCCCTTCGACAAGCTCAGGGCGAACGGGGTAATCGCGCAATTTCTAGCTTTTCTTCACACGGCGGATCTCGTCGCGTACCGACAGGCCCAGCGCATCGGCGACGAGCGCCGCCTGCTCGGACACGTGGCGCGAGGCGAGGCCGGTTGCGGGCGAAGCGCTGGCGTGGCGGCCGGCATAGCGCGGGCGCGCGACCTTGCTCCTGGCCGCCTTCAGCGCTTCCTCGATCAGCGATTCGACGAAGAACCACGAACCGTTGTTCTTCGGTTCTTCCTGGCACCATACGACCTCTTCGAGCGCCTTCATCCGCGACAGGCGCGCGGTCAGCGGCTCGCCGGGGAACGGATAGAGCTGCTCCAGCCGCACGATCTGCGTGTCGTCGATTCCGGCCGCGTCGCGCGCTTCCATCAGGTCGTAGGCGACCTTGCCCGAGCACAGCACCACGCGCCTGGTTCTCTCGTCGGGCGCGGGGGTCATGTCGGAGAGGATGCGCATGAAGTGCCCCTCGCCGATGAAGTCCGCCGCCTTCGACTTCGCCAGCGGATGGCGCAGCAGGCTCTTGGGCGTCATGATGATCAGCGGCTTGCGGAACGGGCGGTGCATCTGCCGGCGCAGCACGTGGAAGTAGTTCGCCGGCGTGGTGATGTTGCACACCTGCATGTTGTCCTGCGCGCAGAGCTGCAGGTAGCGCTCGAGCCGGGCCGAGGAGTGCTCGGGGCCCTGGCCCTCGTAGCCGTGGGGCAGCAGCATGACGAGCCCGTTGGCGCGCAGCCACTTGGCTTCGGACGCGGCGACGTACTGGTCGATCACGATCTGCGCGCCGTTGGCGAAGTCGCCGAACTGCGCTTCCCACAGCACCAGCGTCTTGGGATCGGCACTGGCATAGCCGTATTCGAAGCCGAGCACGCCGTATTCGGAGAGCGGGCTGTCGTGCACCTCGAACTGGCCGTGCGGCAGCGTGGCGAGCGGCACGTACTTGTGTTCGTCGGTCTGGTCGACCCACACCGCGTGGCGCTGGCTGAAGGTGCCGCGGCCCGAATCCTGGCCCGAGAGGCGCACGTTGTAGCCCTCGGTGACGAGGCTGCCGTAGGCGAGCGCCTCGCCGGTCGCCCAGTCGAAGCCTTCGCCGCTCGCGAACATCTCGCGCTTGGCGTCGAGCACGCGGTCGAGCGTCTTGTGGACCTTGAGCCCTTCGGGAACCGTGGTCAGCGTGCGGCCGAGGCTGTCGAACAGCTTGGCCTCGATGCCGGTCTGCACGTTGCGCCGCGCGGTTTCGGGGTCGACCGGCTTGTTGAAACCGCTCCAGCGCCCGGCGAACCAGTCGGCGTGGTTGGCCTTGTAGCTCTTGGCCGCCTCGAACTCGCTGTCGAGGACCGCGGTGAAACGGTCCTCGGCCTCGCCGCGCCAGTCCTTGCCGATCACGCCCTCGGCGATCAGCCGCTCGGCGTAGACCGCGCTGACCGGCGGGTGCTTGCGGATCTTGGCGTACATCAGCGGCTGGGTGAAGCTCGGCTCGTCGCCCTCGTTGTGGCCGAAGCGGCGGTAGCACCACATGTCGATCACGATGTCGCGTCCGAAGCGCTGGCGATAATCGATCGCCATCTTGCAGGCGAAGGTCACCGCTTCGGGATCATCGCCGCAGACGTGGAGGATCGGCGCCTGGACGCCCTTGGCCACGTCAGAGGGATAGGGCGAGCCGCGCGAGAACTGGGGGCTGGTGGTGAAGCCGATCTGGTTGTTGATGATGAAGTGGATGCAGCCGCCGGTGTTGTAGCCCTTCACGCCGGAAAAGCCGAAGCACTCCCACACGATGCCCTGCCCGGCAAAGGCCGCGTCGCCGTGGATCAGCACGGGCAGCACGGTCTTGTGCCTGCCCTGGCCGATGTCGTCGCGGAAGCGCTGGTAGGCACGCGTCTTGCCCAGCACGATCGGGTCGACCGTTTCGAGGTGGCTGGGGTTGGGCATCAGGCTCATATGCACCTTGATGCCGTCGAAATCGCGGTCGGTGCTGGTGCCCAGGTGATACTTGACGTCGCCCGATCCTCCCACGTCCTCGGGGTTGGCGGTGCCGCCCGAGAATTCGTGGAAGATCACGCGGTAGGGCTTGGCCATCACGTTGGCGAGCACGTTGAGGCGGCCGCGGTGGGCCATGCCGTAGACGATCTCGCGCACGCCGAGCTGGCCGCCGTACTTGATCACCGCTTCGAGCGCGGGGATCATCGATTCGCCGCCGTCGAGCCCGAAGCGCTTGGTGCCGACGTACTTCTTGCCGAGGAACTTCTCGTACTGCTCGCCGCGGATCACCGCGCCGAGGATCGCCTTCTTGCCCTCGGGGGTGAAGTCGATCGACTTGTCGCCGCCCTCGATCCGCTCCTGGATGAAGCGGCGTTCGTCGACGTCGGCGATGTGCATGTACTCGAAGCCGACGTGGCCGCAGTAGTTCAGCTTGAGGATGTCGACCAGCTCATGGACCGTGGCCCAGTTGAGCCCCAGGTTGCCGCCGATGAACACCTTGCGGTCAAGCGCGGCGCCGTCGAAGCCGTGGTACTCGGGCGTGAGGTCGGCGGGCAGGTGCTGGTGTGAAAGCCCGAGCGGGTCGAGGTCGGCGGCGAGGTGTCCGCGCACGCGATAGGTGCGGATCAGCATCATCGCGCGGATCGAATCCGACGCGGCCTGCTCCAGCGCGGCCTCGTCGATCGCCTTGCCCGCGCCCTTGGCGGCCTTCTGGATCGCCAGCTTCATCGCCATCGGGTCGAGCGCGGCGGTGAGGTCGTCCTCGAACGCCGGATCGACCGGCGGCCAGACGCGCTTCTGCCACGAAGGACCGGGCTGGGGCCCGTCCTGTCCGGCGTCGGGTAGGAAATCGTGCAGTTCTTGACCCATCATCTCAACTCCTGCGCCCGGGGAGGGAAGGCGCGTACAGAGATAATCAAACTCTCGTGTGCCCTCGCGGAGGCGGGGGCACGGAACAAATCAGACCATCGCCAGCGTCGTCTCATACAAGCCATGCCACTGGGGATTGGTTTCCTCGATCCGCCGTAGTTTCCACGCGCGGTTCCATTTCTTCATGCGCCGCTCGAATTGTCGCGCATCTTCGATGTCGTCGAACCGCTGAAACCAGACGAGGAGCCTGCAGCCATGCGTCTTCGTGAACCCTTCGACCAATCCTTCGCGGTGGTTGCGTATCCGTTCGGCCAGCTTGCTTGTGACGCCGATGTACAATGTGCCGTTGCGCTGGCTCGCCATAATGTAGACATAGCCGGCGCGCGCCATCGTTACCCTATTTTCCGAAGTCCTGCGTCCCCGCGAAGGCGGGGACCCAGAGGCCCTGGGCACCCGCCTTCGCGGGTGCGCACAAGTCGTCGGACAGGGTGATGCTCAACGTGTCACACCGTTTCCTTCAGCAGCGCGTCGAGCGTCACGCCCAGTTCGCTGGGCGAGGGCGAGACGCGGATGCCCTCTTCTTCCATCGCTGCGATCTTGTCTTCGGCGCCGCCCTGGCCGCCCGAGACGATCGCGCCGGCGTGGCCCATGCGGCGGCCCGGAGGGGCGGTGCGGCCCGCGATGAAGCCGACCATCGGCTTCTTGCGCCCGCGCCTCGCTTCGTCCTTGATGAACTGCGCGGCCTCTTCCTCGGCCGAGCCGCCGATCTCGCCGATCATGATGATCGACCTGGTCGCCTCGTCGGCCATGAACAGTTCGAGCACGTCGATGAAGTTGGTGCCGTTGACCGGATCGCCGCCGATGCCGACGGCCGTGGTCTGGCCAAGGCCGATCTGGGTGGTCTGGAACACCGCTTCATAGGTCAGCGTGCCCGAACGCGAGACGACGCCGACCGAGCCCTGCTTGAAGATCGAGCCGGGCATGATGCCGATCTTGCACTCGTTGGGGGTGAGCACGCCGGGGCAGTTCGGGCCGATGAGGCGTGACTTGCTGCCAGACAGCGCGCGCTTCACGCGCACCATGTCGAGCACCGGGATGCCTTCGGTGATGCACACGATCAGCTCGATGCCAGCATCGATCGCCTCGAGGATCGAATCGGCGGCGAACGGCGGCGGCACGTAGATGCAGCTCGCGGTCGCGCCGGTCGCGGCCCTGGCTTCCGCCACGGTGTCGTAGTTCGGAAGGCCGATGTGCGTGGTGCCGCCCTTGCCGGGGGTCACGCCCGCGACCATCTGCGTGCCATAGGCCAGCGCCTGCTCGGTGTGGAAGGTGCCGGTGGCGCCGGTCATCCCTTGCGTGATGACCTTGGTGTTCTTGTCGACGAGGATGCTCATCTGGGATGTTCTCCTGGGGAGGTGTCGTGGGCTCCCGCCTTGGCGGGAGCGCAGGATTTGCTTAGGCCAGGCTCGGCTCGAGGCCCTTGCAGGCCACCAGCAGTTCCTTGACCGCGTCGACCGACTTCTGGAGGTTGGCGGCTTCGTCGGCCGACAGCGCGATCTCGACCACGTCCTCGATGCCGTCCTTGCCGATCACGACCGGCACGCCGACATAAAGGCCGTCAACGCCGTACTTGCCGTCGACATAGGCCGCGACAGGCAGGATGCGCTTCTGGTCGCCGAGGTAGGCTTCGGCCATGGCAATCGCCGACGTTGCAGGGGCGTAGTACGCCGAGCCGGTCTTGAGCAGGCCGACGATCTCGCCGCCGCCCGAACGGGTGCGGGCGACGATCGCGTCAAGCTTGCCTGCCTCGACGCCCCTGATCTTGGCAAGGTCGTGAACCGGGATGCCGCTGATCGTCGAGTAGGACAGCACAGGCACCATGGTGTCGCCGTGGCCGCCCAGCACGAAGGCGTTCACGTCCTTGACCGAGACGCCGAATTCCCACGCGAGGAAGGTCGCGAAGCGCGCCGAATCGAGCACGCCGGCCATGCCGACGACCTTGCTGGCGGGCAGCCCCGAGAATTCGCGCAGCGCCCAGACCATCGCGTCGAGCGGGTTGGTGATGCAGATGACGAAGGCGCCCGGCGCATGCGCCTTGATGCCTTCGCCGACCGACTTCATGACCTTGAGGTTGATGCCGAGCAGGTCGTCCCGGCTCATGCCCGGCTTGCGCGGCACGCCGGCGGTGACGATGATGACGTCCGCGCCCGCGATGTCGGCATAGTCGTTGGTGCCGGTGATCTTCGCGTCGAAGCCTTCGATCGGGCCGCACTGCGACAGGTCGAGCGCCTTGCCCTGCGGGATGCCCTCCGCGATGTCGAACAGGACGATGTCGCCCATTTCCTTCTTCGCCGCCAGGTGGGCGAGGGTGCCGCCGATCATGCCGGCGCCGATGAGGGCGATCTTCTTGCGTGCCATTGCGAATCCTTCCCGAGGTGCGGGGGCTTCAACTCACGTCCGCCATGAGCGCCGAATCCCGAGCCCCGCAGGCGGGGTTCGGCAGGCGGATTGGCGCCAACTAGGCTTGCGGGCAGGCGATTGCAACCGCGAAAAGCACGCTGGTCCGCGGTTTATTTGATAACGGTTCGCAGTATCAGAACTACCGTCAGGATGCCCGCGCCGGCCCCCGCGCCGGCCCCCGCGCCGGCCCCCGCGCCGGCCATAGTCCGCGGGCATGCCGCGCGGTCAGTTCGCGCGCCAGCCGCCGGTCGAGCGTCTTGCACACCGCCAGCCACCAGGTGGTCGCGCTCTCGTCGCCGCCGCGCGCGGCGGCCTCGGCGCGCTGCCCGGCGGCGGGCGCGGCGGAAAGTCCGTGTGCCGCGAACAGGCGCAGCGCGGCGGCGAGCACCCTGCCGTCGTCGAAACGCACCGAAAGGTCGTTGGCGGCATTGTCATTGCAGGCGGCGGGAAGATGCTCGGGCCGGCCGGTGAGCAGCGGCGTGGCGCGGCCGTAGCGGGGAGCAAAGTGCAGCATCTGTGAATTCTCCGGCCTTGGCGCTCTTGTCGAAGCGCGGCATTAGTCCCCTTGCCGATAACGATGCGTGCGGGTTCATGGTGATTGAAGCGTTAATCATCCGGTATGTGCGCGCCGTGCGCCGGATTGTGAAATCGGCCCCGAATTGAGAGAGTTACGTGCCCGGCTGGGCGATCCAGCGGCCCGAGTTCTGGTATTCGGCCTTCACCCCGCCCGAGCCGGGCAGCGAGTCCGAACGGTAGAGCGAATCGCCGCCGCGCGACTGCACTTCGGGGGTGAAGGCGGGAGCGCTGGCGCGGGGCTGTGGCGCCTGGCCGAACCCGGCGGGCGGTTGCTGGCCGGGGGCTGTGCCCGCCGCCGCCTGCGCTTCGGCCTTGCCCGCCTCGAACGCGCGCGCGAGCGTGATCGGATCGGCGTTGTCGAACGGCTCGGGAGCCATCGTGCGCGGATGCGGCGCGGCGACCGGCTCGTGACCGGCATAGACCGCGTCGAATGCCGCCGCGCTTCCCACCGCGCCGGGCCAGCGGAAGAACAGGTGCGCGCCGATCGTGCCCACCCGGATCATCGCATTGTCCCACGCGGGGTGCACCGCCGCGGTGTGGTAATGCGTGGCGAGGCCGACGGGGGCGTAGACATAGCCCGCCAGAGCGTCGGCGGCGACGCGGCGCGCGCGGTCCCAGAACGCGGGCACGGGCTTTCTCGCCAACGATCCGTCGCAGGCGAACGAGAACTGGCAGCCGGCGCGCTCGGAGCCCTGGTAGACCACGCCGCACACGGTCTTGGGGAAAGCCGGGTGCGCCACGCGGTTGAGCACGACCTGCGCCACCGCGCGCTGCCCGCCGTCGGGCTCGCTGGCGGCTTCGTAATAGATCGCCGCGGTCAGGCAATCGAGCGCGCGGGTCCTGTCGATCCACGATCCGGCGAGCGTGATCGGCCGCGCCGCGGGTCCGGCCGGATCGGAAAAGCGTGCGGGCTCCTCGTCGTCGCGGTGTGTGGTCCAGGCCTGCTCGGCGAGATTCGGCGCGATGAGGCCCGAATCGTGCGGGTCGACATAGTAGAAGGCCGAGCCGGGGAAGCTTTCGCCCGGCGTCTCGAAGGGTTCCAGCTTGCCCGATCCCGCTTCGGCGTGGGCGGGAAGGATGCCGCCGGGGCTCGCCCAGCCGATCGAGCCGAGCGCCATGCCCAGCGCGCCGATCGCCGCCACGCCGCCCAGCCGCTGGCGCCAGATGCGCGGGCCGGCGAGCGTGCGGCGCACACTCACCATGTCGCGGCGCCGGATGCGCGCGGTGAAGTCGCGGGGCTTGAGCTCGGGCAGGACGACCGCGCGCGCAGCCGCACCCTCGTCGCCGGCAACGGGCGCGGGGGGCAGCTTGAAGGGGCGGTATTCGATCGTCAGCGGCATGCGTCTGCGCGAGGCCTGTCCAGTTCCGTCAGTTCCGCCGGCTAACGCGCGCGCGAACCCCGCGCATCCGCCGATTTCGCGCCGTCCCGGAGCGGCACAGCGTCCCTGCTACAGGTAAACGTCTTAAGAACTTGCCCGGAGCGGCCCGCTGGCGTAACTGCGCGCCCGACGCCACCGGTGCCCGCAAGGGCTATCAAGGGAAGCCGGTTCGATACCGGCGCTGCCCCCGCAACTGTGACCGGCGAGCGCACGGCCATTCATGCCACTGGTCCCTGTGGGCCGGGAAGGCGGTCGCGGCGCTATGACCCGGGAGCCAGGAGACCTGCCGGTGTGTGGTCGTTCGCGCGGTCGGGCGGGGTGTACCGGACGCAGCCGGAAGGACGGGCGAAATGGCCCCCGTGCGTCCTCCCGCCATGGACGGCAATGCTGTCCGTGGGCCGGGAGGAACTGCTGCATGAAATACCTGATATCCGCCGTTTTCGCCGCACTGGTGCCTGCGAGCGCATGGGCGCGGACGAGCGACGATGCGAACACGGTGACCGTCGCCGACCGCATCAGCGACGACTACATCACCGTGCTCGCCACCGGCTCCGATATGCGGGTTGACTGGTCGGGCCAGCCGGTAACCGTGATCGGCAGCGACCAGATCGACCAGATCCAGGGCGGCGACCTCACCCGCGTGCTCGAGCGCGCGCCGGGGGTGACCTTCACGCGCAACGGCGGGCCCGGCGCGCAGACCGCGCTGTTCGTGCGCGGCGCGGCCTCGCAGCAGTTGCTCGTGCTGCTCGACGGCGTGCGGATGACCGATCCTTCCGCTCCCTCGGGCGGGACCGACCTCGGCAATTTCGATGCGATGACCATCGGCAAGGTCGAACTCCTGCGCGGCTCGAACAGCGTGGTCTGGGGCTCCGACGCGCTCGGCGGGGTGCTCGCGCTGACCAGCCGCGAGGCAAACGGGCTGCAGGCGAGCGCCGAGGGCGGCTCCCACGGCACTTTCGACGGGCAGGCGAGCGCGGGGATTTCGCGCGATGCCTGGGCGGTCAATGTCTCGGGCGGCTACACCACCACCGACGGCGTGTCCGCCTATGCCGGCGGCACCGAGCCCGACGGGTTCCACCAGTGGCGCGTTGCCGGCAACGCGCGGCTCGACCTCGCGCCGGGGCTGAGCCTCGTCGCCACCGGGCGCTATGCCGCCGGCAAGCTCCAGATCGACGGCTTCCCGCCGCCCAGCTACACCTTCGCCGACACCAGCGAGTACCAGACCACCAAGCAGGCGAGCGGGCGGGCGGGGCTGCGCTACCGCTCCGACGCGCTCGACCTCGACGCGGGCTTTGCCATGTACGACACGCGCCGCGCCTATTTCGACCCCTCGCAGCCCGCCCCGTGGAACTTCGAATATGCCTATACCGGGCGCAGCGAGCGGGCCGACCTCACCGGGCGCTGGCGCCTGCCCCGCGACCTCGCGCTCGATTTCGGAGCGGACAGCGAGTGGACACACTATTCGGGCACCTACGACGCCGGGCAGAGCGCCAACCTGACCAGCGGCCACGCGCTGCTCGGCTGGTACACGGCCCGCGCCACGCTTGCCGCCGGGCTGCGCGTCGACGACCATTCGCGCTTCGGCAGCGAAGTCACCTTCGGCGCGAACGGCACGCTGGCGCTGACCGGCAGCCTGCGCCTGCGCGCCAGCTATGGCGAGGGGTTCAAGGCGCCCACGCTGTTCCAGCTCCTCTCCGACTACGGCAACGCCGCGCTCCGGCCCGAACGCTCGGAAAGCTACGACGCGGGGATCGAGTGGCATTCTGCGCGCGCCAGCGCCTCGCTCACCGCCTTCCGCCGCGATACGCGCGGGCTGATCGACTACGTATCGTGCTGGGGCATGACCACGGGCATCTGCACCAACCGCCCCTTCGGCACCTACGACAACGTCGGCCGCGCCCGCGCGCAGGGAATCGAGGCCGAACTCGAACTGCGCCCCGCCGACAGCCTGACCGTGCAGGCCGCCTATACCTACTTGGAGGCCACCGACCGCACTCCCGGCGCGACGACGCAAGGCAACGACCTGTCGCGCCGCCCGAGGAACGCGCTGACGCTCTCGGCCGACTGGACCACGCCGCTCGCCGGACTGAAGCTGGGCGGCGACGTGCGGCTTGTGTCGGACAGCTACGACGATGCGTACAACACGGTACGGCTCGACGGCTATGCGCTTGCCACGCTGCGCGCCAGCGTGCCGGTTGGCGGGCATGTCGAGCTGTTCGGACGGGTCGAGAACCTGTTCGACAGCAAGTACCAGGTCGCCGCGGGCTACGGCACCTATGGTCGCGCGGCCTATGCCGGGGTGAGGGTGCGATACTGAGGAGGCGCAACTTGTGCTCCCGCGCAGGCGGGAGCCCGGGGCGGCGGGGCGGTGCGGTCGCGCTCCGGGGCCCCGTCTGCGCGGGTGTGCTGATCCTCGCGGGATGCGCGCCCGCTTCTCCCCCGCAGGCCGCGCGCGTCCATCCCACCATTGTCAGCCTCAACCCGTGCAGCGACGCGGTGCTCACCGCGGTTGCCGATCCGGGCCAGATCCTCGCCATCTCGGCGTGGAGCCAGGACCCGGCCTCCAGTTCGATGGACGTCGCCACCGCGCGGCGCTTCCGCGCGACGGGCGGCACGGTCGAGGAAGTGCTGGCGCTGCGCCCTGACGTGGTCGTCGCGGGCAGCTTCCTCGCGCCCGCCACGCGCGCCGCCTTCGCGCGCCTGGGCGTGCGCGTCGAGAGCGTGGGCATCGCGCACTCGGTCGCGGAGAGCGAGGCGCAGGTACGCGACCTCGCGCGGATCGCGGGGCACCCGCAGCGCGGCGAGGCGATGGTCGCCGGGATCGAGGCCGCGCTCGCCGCCGCCGCGCCGCCGCCGGGCGCCGCGCCCATCCCCGCGCTGATGTGGGAGGGCGGCGGCATGGTGCCGGGCGACGACACGCTCGTCGCCGACCTGATGCGCCGCACCGGCTTTGCCAGCGTCTCGGACGCGATGGGCCGCCACCAGGCCGACAAGCTGCCGCTCGAACAGGTGCTGGCGCACCCGCCGCGCGTGATCTTCGCGGCGGGCGATGCGCAAGGCAACGAGGACCGGATGCTGCGCCACCCCACGCTATCCGTGCTGCGCGGCACGATGCGTGCGGCCTTTTCGCCCAGCCTGCTGTTTTGCGGCGGCCCGACGATCGCGCGCGCGGCGGCGCGGCTGGCGCAGGTGCGCAATTCGTTATCGGGTGAAACCGTGCGCTCCCGCGAAGGCGGGAGCCCAGAGGCCCCTGGGTCCCCGCCTGCGCGGGGACGCGCGAGAGAGGCGGTAAAGTGACCCGCCCCGCGCTCATCCTGATCCTCGCGCTGCTGCTCACGGTGCCGCTGTCGCTGCTCGCCGGGCGGGTGTGGATCGACCCGCTCCACCCGGTCATCGCCAACGCGACCGTGATCCTCGTCGACCTGCGCCTGCCGCGCGCGGTGCTGGCGCTGGTGGTCGGCGCGGGGCTGGGGGCGAGCGGGGCGGCGATGCAGGGCTACCTGCGCAACCCGCTCGCCGATCCGGGGCTGTTCGGCATCGCGCCGGGCGCGGCGCTCGGCGCGGTCTGCGCGTTCTTCTTCGGCTATGCCTCGCAAGGGGTCCTGCTGCCGGTCTTTGCGCTGGCGGGCGCGGCGGGAGCGATGGCGTTGCTCGCGCTGATCGCGGGGCGCACCGGCAGCGTCGCGCTGTTCACGCTGGCGGGGATGATGATCGCGAGCCTTGCCGGCGCGCTCACCAGCCTCGCCATCAGCCTTTCGCCCAACCCCTTCGCCTTGTCCGAGATCGTCACCTGGCTGATGGGCGCGCTGGCCGACCGCTCGTGGCACGACGTGGCGATCGCCGCGCCGCCCACCGCGCTGGGACTCGCGCTGCTGTGGCTGGCGGGGCGCAGTCTCGACGCGCTGTCGCTGGGCGAAGCGGCGGCGCGCTCGCTCGGCGTCGAGCCGGCGCGCCTCTTGTGGCTGATGGTGCTGGGCGTGGGGCTGACCGTCGGCGCGGGGGTGGCGGTGGCGGGGATCATCGGCTTCGTCGGGCTGATGGTGCCGCACATGGTGCGCCCGTTCACCGACAGGCGGCCGTCCTCGCTGCTGGTGCCGAGCGCGCTGGGCGGAGCGCTGCTGCTGCTCGTCGCCGATGCCGCCTGCCGCGTGCTGCCGCTGGAGGGCGGCGAGCTGCGCCTCGGCATCGCGCTGTCGCTGCTCGGCGCGCCGTTCTTCCTTGGGCTGCTGCTGCGGATGCGGAAGGGGCTGGCATGAGCGTGCTCGAAGCCTCCGACCTGACCGTCCCCGACCGCCTGCACGGCGTCAGCGCCGCGCTCCGCCCCGGCGAGGTGACCGCGATCTGCGGGCCGAACGGCGCGGGCAAGTCGACGCTGCTCGCCTGCCTCGCCGGGCTGCTCGCGCCCGCTGCGGGCGAAGTGCGGCTGGATGACGCGCCGCTCGCCGCGCTGCGGCCGAGGGAGCGCGCCCGCGCGATCGGCTTCCTGCCGCAGGACGGCGAAGTGGCGTGGGACCTCACGGTCGAGGCGCTGGTCGCGCTGGGCCGCCTGCCGTGGGCGGCGCCTGCCGCCGAGAACCGCGCCGCGGTGGCGCAAGCGCTCGCCACGCTCGATCTCTCGCGTCTCGCGAAGCGGCAGGTCTCAACGCTGTCGGGCGGCGAACGCGCGCGCGTGCTGCTCGCGCGCGTGCTGGCGGGAAGCCCGCGCTGGCTGCTCGCCGACGAGCCGCTCGCCAGCCTCGACCTCGCGCACCAGCTCGCGCTCGCCGGGCACTTGCGCGCGCAGGCGGCGGGCGGAGCGGGCGTGGTGCTGGTGGTCCACGATCTGGCGCTGGCGATGAACCACGCCAGCCGCGTGCTGGTGCTCTCGAACGGCGCGCTGGCGGCGGACGGCCCGCCCGAACAGGCGCTCGCCGAGGAAGTGATCGCGCGCGTCTGGAGCGTGCGCGCGCGTTGGCTGGGCGAACCGGGCGCACGCGCGCTGGTGGCGGGCTAGGCCAGCCCGCCGATCACCAGATCTTCGCGCGCTGGTCGGGCGCGATGTAGAGCTTTTCGTCCGGCGTCACGTCCCACGCCTTGTACCACGCGTCGACATTGCGCAGCGGGGCGAAGGCGCGCACCTCGCCCGGGCTGTGCGGGTCGGTCGCGATCTGCGTGGCGAGCGCGTCGGGCCGCGCCTTGGAGCGCCACACCTGCGCATAGGCGAGGAAGAAGCGCTGCTCGCCGGTCAGTCCGCCGAGCACCGGCGCGGGCTTGCCGCCGAGGCTGCGCTGATAGGCGTCGAGCGCCACCAGCACGCCCGCGAAGTCGGCGATGTTCTCGCCCATCGTCTGGTCGGGCTTGACGAAGCTGCCCTTGACCGGCTCGAACTTGGCGTACTGGTCGCCAAACACCCTGGACTGCGCGACGAAGCGCTTGGCGTCCTCTGCCGTCCACCAGTCGCGCACATTGCCGGCGGCATCGACCTTTCGGCCCTGGTCGTCGAAGCCGTGACTGATCTCGTGCCCGATCACCCAGCCGATCGCGCCGTAGTTGACCGCCGGATCGGCGTGGAGGTCGAAGAACGGCGGCTGGAGGATGCCCGCCGGGAACACGATCTTGTTCTGGTTGAAGCCGTTGTAGGCGTTGACCGTCTGCGGGTTCATGTCCCACTTCTTGCGGTCGACCGGCTTGCCCAGGTCTTCCATCTGGTAGGCGTGGTTGAACGCGGCGGCGCGCTCGACGTTGCCGAGCAGGTCATCGGGCTTGATCGTGAGGCCCGACCAGTCGCGCCAGGTGTCGGGATAGCCGACCATTACGTCCATGCGCGAGAGCTTTTCCAGCGCCTGCAGCTTGGTCGCATCGGACATCCAGGTGTTGTGGCGGATGCGGTCGGCCATGCCGGCCTTGAGGTTGACCACCAGCCATTCCATCGCCGACTTCGCCGCGGGCGGGAAGTGGAGCCTGACGTACTCCTGCCCGACCAGCTCGCCCACGCTGCCGTTGACGAGGTTGACCCCGCGCTTCCAGCGCGGTTCGAGCTGCTTCACCCCCGACAGCGTCCTGGCATAGTCGAAGTGCGCGTCGACGAAGGCGTCGGACAGGTAGGGCGAGGCCTGGTTGATGACGTGGAACCGCTCCCACGCCTTGAGCGTGTCGAGCGATGTCTTGCCGAAGATCTGGGCGAGCTGCTGGATCGCGGTCTTCTCGCCGATGATCATGCGGCTCTGATCGGGCACCTTGGCGCCCGCGAAGTAGGCCTTCCAGTCGACGCCGGGGGCATAGGCGGCGAACTCGGCCGTGCTCATCGGGTTGTTGGTCTTGTCGATGTCGCGCGATTCGGCGTTGGTCCAGCTCACCTTGGCGAGCGCGGTCTCGAATGCCAGGATCGCGTCGGCCTTGGCCGCGGCGCCGGGCGTGCCCGTCATCTGCAGCGCCTTCTGCACCCAGGCGCGATAGGCGTCGCGCTGCGGCTTGAACTTGGCCTCGAGGTAGTAGTCGCGGTTGGGCATGCCCAGCCCGTCCTGGTTCACGTAGAGCACGTTGAGGTCGGGATTGGCGGTGTCGGCATAGACGAAGGTACCGACGAGGCCGATGCCGAAGGCGCCGCCACTCTCGCCCATGAACCGGGCCATGCCGGCCTTGTCGTGGATCGCGGCGACCTTGGCGAGGTCGGCCTTGAGCGGCTGCCAGCCAAGCGCGTTGACCTTCGCGGTGTCCATGAAGCTCTTGTAGAAGTCGCCGTACCTGCTGCCGTCCGCCGCCCTGGTGATGATGTCGCGCGTCTGCGCCTGCACGCGGTCGAAGGTGTCGCGGAAAGAGCCCACCGACGAGCGGTCATCGGGAATGATGGTGTCCTTGCGCCAGGTGCCCCAGGCGTACTGATCCCAGTCGTCGCCCGGCTTCACGCTCGGGTCGCGCGCGGCGAGGTCGATGCCGAATGGCGCGTAGAACGGCGCCCTGGCGGCCCCGTCGGCGGTGGCGGTGGGCAGGGCTTCGTCAGCCGAGGCGGCGAAAGGCGCGGCGGCCAGCGCGCAGAGCGCGGCACAGGCAAGGAGAGCGGGACGCTTCATCGAGACATTCCTTTCGTGCAGCAACGCCGGACCGCCGCGCGTGGCGGTCCGGAGAAATCAATTTGTCCGGGCAATGTTACCTGGCCGGAACCTGATCGAGCCCGCGCGCCTTGATCATCGGGCCGACTTCGGGATCGTGCCCGGTGAAGTTGCGGAACATAACGCCGTAGTCTTCGCTGTGCCCGCGCGACAGGATCATGTCGCGGAAGCGCTGGCCATTGGCGCGGGTCAGCCCGCCGTGGTCCTCGAACCACTGGAAGGCGTCGTGGTCGAGCATCTCGGTCCACAGATAGGCATAGTAGCCGGCGGCATAGCCGTTGGCCCAGATGTGGCGGAAATAGCTGGAGCGGTAGCGCGTCGGCACGTTGGCCACGTCGAGCCCGGTCTCGCCCAGCGCCTTTGCCTCGAAGGCGTCGACATCCTGCTTGCCCGCGCTGGCGGGAAGCGAGTGCCACTTCATGTCGAGCAGGGCGGCGGCGACGATTTCGCCAAGGTCGTAACCCTGGTTGAACTTCTTGGCGGCGATGACCTTGTCCATCAGCGCCTTGGGCATCGGCGCGCCGGTCTTGTAGTTCTTGGCGTAGTTCGCCAGCACCTTGGGATCGGTGGCCCAGTTCTCGTTGAACTGGCTGGGGAACTCCACGAAGTCGCGCGCGGTGCTGGTTCCGGCGATCGAGGGATAGCGCTGGTTCGAAAGCATGCCGTGGAGCGCGTGGCCGAACTCGTGGAACATCGTGGTGACGTCGTCGAAGCTGACCAGCGCGGGCTGGCCGGCCGCGGGCTTGGTGAAGTTCTCGACGTTGAACACCACCGGCTTGGTGCCGAGCAGCGTCGACTGCTCGACGAAGTTCGACATCCACGCGCCGCCCTGCTTGTTGTCGCGCTTCCACGGGTCGAAATAGAACAGCGCCATCGGGCTGCCGTCCTGGTCGAACACTTCGTAGACGGTCACGTCGGGATTGTAGACGGGGATGTCGGTCCGCTTCCTGAAGGTCAGCCCGTAGAGCTGGTTGGCGGCATAGAAAACGCCGTTTTCCAGAACGTTGGTGATCTCGAAATAGGGCTTCACCTGCGCGTCGTCGAGGTCGTACTTCGCCTTGCGCAGCTTCTCGGCATAGTACGACCAGTCCCACGGCTTGACCGCGAACTTGCCGCCCGATTTCGCGATCACCGCGTCGAGCGCCTTGACTTCGCGGTCCTGTTCGGCGCGCAGCGGGGGGACGAGGCCGTCCATGAACCGGATCGCGGTGGCGGGCGTCTTCGCCATCTGGTCGAACAGCGCGTAGCTCGCATAATCGGGATAGCCGAGCAGCTTCGCCTTCTCGGCGCGCAGCTGCGCCAGCTCGGCGGCATCGGCGCGGGTATCGTTGGCATCGCCCTTTTCCGAGCGCGTCCACGACTGCTCGAACAGCGCCTTGCGCGTCGCGCGGTCGCTCAGCGAGGACAAGGCGGGTTGCTGCGTGGTGTTCTGCAGCGGGATCAGGTAGCCCGCCTTGCCGCGATCGCTCGCCGCCTTGGCCGCCGCCGCCACGCCTGCCGGCGACATGCCGGCGAGCTGCGCCTTGTTCGCGACGATCAGCGCGCCGTCCCTGGTGCCCGCGGTCAGCTTCTGGCCGAAGTCGGTCGAGAGCGACGAGATCTTCTCGTTGATGCCCTTGAGAGTCGCCTTGTCGGCGGCCGAAAGCAGCGCGCCGTTGTGGACCATGCTGTCATAGGTGATCTTCAGGAGCTGCAGCTGGTCGGGAGCGAGGCCGAGGCTCTCGCGTGCGTCGTAGATCGCCCTTACCCGCGCGAACAGCTTGTCGTCGAGCAGGATCGAATCGCGCAGGCCGGCAAGCTGCGGGCTGGTCGCGCTGTCGATCTTGTCGAGCGTGTCGTTGGTGTCGGCCGCCTGCACCGCGCTGAACACGTTGTAGACGCGCGTCAGCATGCGCCCCGACTTTTCGAGCGCGACGATCGTGTTGTCGAAGGTGGGCGCTTCGGGGTTGTTCGCGATCTGCGCGACTTCGGCCTTCTGGATGGCGATGCCCTGTTCGATCGCGGGCTGGTAGTCGCTGTCCTTGATCTTCGAGAAGTCGGGCGCCTCGAACGGCAGCGTCGAGGCCTGCGCGAAAATGCCGGTGCCCTGCGGGATTGCCGGAAGCGCGGGCGCCGGAGTGGCTGCGGCGGCGGGGGCGGCTGCGGGAGCGGCCGGGGTTTCCGATGCCGATGCCATGGTGGTGCCTTCTCCCGTGCCGTTCATAGTGGCGCAGCCCGCCAGTGCCAGCGTGGCGAGCGATACCAGTCCCAGTCTGATCATCAGGTTTCCTTCTGTCGGCCTGCAGCCACGCGCGACCCTGCCGCGTCCCGGCGCTCGGCCCTAAGTCGAGATATTATCACTGGAAACCTGTTTAGCGGCCCGCACGCCGGGCGCAAGCCGGGCGTACACGTTCGTCGATCCGGGTGTGTCGTTCGTCGAGCGCGCGCGAACGGTTCCTGCCGTGCGTCAGTGCGTGGAGCGCATCGCGTTCCATGCGCCGCGCCCGCCGTCCCTGAGCAGCGCCGCGATCGCCGCCTCGCGGCGGTCGGCCCGGCGGGGCAGCGCGGCGCCCATGATCTCCTCGATCCAGATCCGGCGCGGATCGGCGGCCTTCGCGGCGGAAACGGCGGGGCGGGGGGAGAAGAGCTTGCGGAACATCATGGTTGACGCAGCTAGCGCGATTCGCGCCGGGGCGCTGTGGCGTGGCGCACAGCGCCTTCGCGCACGCCGGCCCGCAAGTGCGATGCTTCGGCCAGCGCCGAGGCGAAAGTGGTGACGAAATGCGCGACGAAACTGTCGCGCGCGGCGAGCGAGATGGCCGGGCCCGAATGCCCGCAAACGTCGCCCGCGCGGCAGAACAGCCGCTCGGCCGGGGCGTGGGGATGGTCCGGGGCGCGTTCGATCACCATGACGCAGACCATGCCACATCATCTCGCCAGCGCATTGTATCGGAGCGACACCGCGCGCAGGAAAGTGTCCTATAGCGGGCCCACCCCGCGCGCGAACTGGCGGCGCAGACTGTCGAGCACGCGGCCCGAGACGGGGGAGAGGCCGCGCGCGGGCTTGCCTTCGCGCAGCCGCTTGCGGTCCTTTTCGGGCGGATCGACCACGCGCACGCGCACCGCCGCCTTGCCCCTGGCGCGCACGCCCAATTCCTCGGCCGCGCCGCGCGAGAGGTCGATGATCCGCGCCGGATCGCCGAACGGCCCACGGTCGTTGACCCGCACCAGGATCCGCTTGCCGGTATCGAGCGAGGTCACCTCGACATAGCTCGGCAAGGGCAGCGTCTTGTGCGCGGCGGTGATCCATCCGGCGATGAAGCGTTCGCCGTTGGCGGTGCGGTTGCCGCTCTCGTTGCCGTACCAGGTGGCATAGCCGAGCATGTCGTAGTCCGGCTCGGCGCGCGGCGTGTAGGTGGCGCCGCGCACCGTATAGGGCGGCCCGATGCGCACCGGGGTGTCACTGACGGGACGGAACTGCGGGTGCGACGCGCAGGCGGAAAGGAGGAGGGCGAGGGCGAGCCACGCCGCCTTGCGCAGTTCGATCGAGCCGCGTGCCAGCATGGCCGCGATGCTATGCGAGGTGTGACGGACGGTCCACCGCGGCGCGGCGCTTGCCCACAGTTACGCCTTGAGCCAGAGCCTCAGTCCATAGGCGACCACGCCCAGCGCCAGCACGCTCGTCGCCCAGATCGCGGCCAGCCACGCCAGCCGCTTCCACAGCGGTGCCCGGTCGGCCGCGATGTCCGGCGCGGTGCGGCGCGCGCGCATCAGTGATAGCCCTCGCTGCCGACCTTGCCGCGGAACACCCAGTAGGACCATCCGGTGTAGCCGATGATCAGCGGCAGGGTGAGCGCGACGCCGACCAGCATGAACACCTGGCTGCGGTGCGGCGCGGCGGCCTGCCAGATCGTCACCTGGCCGGGAACGACGTCGGGCCACATGCTCACGCCCAGCCCCGCCATGCCGAGCAGGAACAGCCCGAGCGCGAGCAGGAAGGGAGCGGCCTCCCACCGCTTCGCCAGCCCGCGCCACAGCAGCGCGGCGATGATCGCGGTCAGCAAGGGCACTTGCGCCGCGAACAGCACGCCCGGCATCGCGAACCAGCGCTGCCAGTAGCGCTCGCCCAGCATCGGGGTGTAGAGGCTGACCGCGACCAGCAGCACGAGCGTCGCGACCAGCGCGCGCCGCGCCAGCCGGTAGGCATGGCCCTGCGCCGAGCCTTCGGTCTTCCACACCAGCCAGGTCGAGCCGAGCAGCGCATAGCCCGCGACCACGCCCAGCCCGGTGAGCAGGGTGTAGGGCGTCAGCCAGTCCCACCAGCTCCCCGCATAGGCGCGGTTCGCGACCTTGATGCCTTGCAGGATCGCGCCGAGCACCATGCCTTGCGCCAGTCCCGCGACCAGCGAGCCAAGGCTGAAGGCCATGTCCCAGAACGCACGGTGGCCGGGATCGCGCCAGCGGAACTCGAAGGCGACGCCGCGGAACACCAGCCCCAGCAGCATGGCGACGACCAGCGGATAGGTCGCGGGCAGGATGATCGCGTAGGCCAGCGGAAAGGCCGCGAACAGCCCGCCGCCGCCCAGCACCAGCCAGGTCTCGTTGCCGTCCCACACCGGCGCGATCGAGTTCATCGCCTGGTCGCGCTCCTCGCCCACGGCGAAGCCGGGGAACAGGATGCCGATGCCGAGGTCGAAGCCGTCCATCACGACATAGGCGAACACGCCGAGCGCGATGATGAACGCCCAGATGGTGGTGAGGTCGATGGTCATTGCGCCTCTCCCGTCGCGGTGGCGGAGGTTTCGGGTGCGGGCATCCGCCCTGGGGTTATTCCGCCCGCGCGGATCGGACCCTGCCCGCCGCGCCGCACGCCCAGTTCCTGCACCTTGGGCGCGGCGCGCATCAGGCGAAGAAGGTACCACACGCCGGTGCCGAACACCGCGAAATAGACCACCACGAAGGCCGCCAGCGATACGCCGAGAGCGGGCGTGGCGAGCGGCGAGGCGGACTGAGCGGTGCGCAGCAGGCCATAGACGGTATAGGGCTGGCGGCCGATCTCGGTCACCATCCACCCCGCGATCACCGCGACGAAGCCCGACGGCCCCATGACCAGCGCCGCCCGGTGCAGCAACGGCCAGTCATAGAGCCTGCCGCGCCAGCGCGCGTAGAGGCTCCACAGCCCCAGCCCGGCCATCGCGAAGCCCAGCCCGACCATCACCCGGAAGGCCCAGAACACCGGCCCCACCGGCGGGCGGTCCTGCGGCGCGATGGTGTCGAGCCCGGCGAGCGGAGCGTCCGGGTCATGCTTGAGGATCAGCGAGGAAGCCTTGGGAATCTCGATCGCATAGTCGATGCGCTGGTGCGCGCTGTCGACGATCCCCGCGACCACGAAGGGCGCGCCGTGCGGGTGGCTGCGGAAGTGCCCCTCCATCGCCATGACCTTGGCCGGCTGGTGCTCCAGCGTGTTGAGTCCCTGCTGGTCACCGGCAAGGATCTGCACCGGCGCGACCAGCGCGGCCATCCACATCGCCATCGAGAACATCTTGCGCGCGTGTTCGTTGCCCCTGTCCCTCAGCAGGTGCCACGCGCCGACCCCGCCGACCGCGAAGGCGGTGGTGAGGTAGGCGGCGATCACCGTGTGCGTCAGGCGATAGGGGAAGC
>JAJXVK010000006.1 GCA_021782155.1 Pseudomonadota bacterium | reverse complement strand
TTGATGCCCACCGCCTTCAGCAACACCACGTCCTCGGCGAAGTCGTGCGCCAGTTCGGGATCGCCCATCGCGTGGCCGCCGTACTTCACCACGAAGGTCTTGCCGGCATAGCGCTGGAGATAGGGCAGCGCCTCGGTCAGCGTTTCCGCCTTGGCGAGCATCGCGGGGTCGTGGGTCTGGCTCATGGCAGCGCGCCTTACGCGCAAGTGCGCGCGCGTTCCACCCCGTATCTGAGCCGGGATCAGCCCCTCGCGTCGAGCCTGCGCCCCAGCCGCACGAAGATCCAGATCAGCGGCGGCACCATGATGGTCGAGAGCACCAGCTTCGAGATGATCTGGCCCTCCATGATGTTGAGCAGCGGCAGCGGCTGGCCGGTCGCGCTGTCGGTCACGCCCCAGAACGAGATGGTGATGAACAGCACCGTGTCGACGATCTGGCTGAGCATCGAGGCGATCCACGCGCGAAACATCAGCAGGTGCCCGCGCCCCCCGGCGATTCGTGAAAAGAGATAGACGTTGAGCGTCTGCGAAGTGCCATAGGAGATCAGTCCGGCGAGCTGCATCCGCGCGCCCTGCCCAAGCAGCCGCGCGAAGGCCTCCTGATCGCCCCAGAACGGCGCGGGCGGCACCGCGTGGATGACGACCGTGAGCAGCACCATCGACACGACCAGAGGCACGAAGCCGAAGCGCACCAGCCGGTTGGCCATGTCCTGCCCGAACAGCTCGGCCACCGCGCTCGCCATCACCACCAGCAGCAGGAACGCGAATATCCCCGATTCGACCGCGAGATCGCCCAGCAGCGGCCAGTGGCCCAATGAGGCGAGCTTGGTCCCCAGCACCCCCGCCAGCACCGCAAGTCCGCCATAGAGCAGCGCGAAGACGAACAGCGAGCGGGGAAAGGCGGCGACAGGCGGCGCGGGGTTATCCATCGCGGCCGGATAGCACAGTTTGCCCCCTCGCCAATTCGCGATTAGGACCGTGTGCGATCCCATCCTTGCCTTCAGCGGAGCCGCGGCCCCTCCATGCACGTCCTGTCCAGCCTTGCCGGGATGGCGCTCATCCTGCTCGCCGCCTTCGCGATCTCGTCCAACCGCCGCGCGATCCGTCCGCGCGTGGTCGGCGCGGCCTTCGCGATCCAGGCGGGGTTCGCCGCGCTGGTGCTCTACGTGCCGTGGGGCAAGACGGCGCTGCAGGCGACATCGCATGGGGTCGAGGCGCTGCTCGGCTATGCCAGAGCGGGGGTGGACTTCGTGTTCGGCCCGCTCGCCTCGGCCGAGGTCGGCGGCAATTCGTTCGCCATCGCCGCGTTGCCGGTGATCATCTTCTTCGCCGCGCTGATCTCCATCCTCTACTACCTCGGGATCATGCAGCTGGTGATCCGCTGGATCGGCGGCGCGCTGGAGAAGGTGACGGGAATCAGCCGCGTCGAATCGCTGTGCGCGGCCTCCAACATCTTCGTCGGCCAGTCCGAATCGCCGCTGGTCATCCGCCCCTACCTCGCAGCCCTCACCCCCTCGCAACTGTTCACCGTGATGAGCGTGGGCATGGCCGGAGTCGCGGGCACGATCCTCGCCGCCTATGCCTCGATGGGCATCCGCATCGACTACCTCGTCGCCGCTGCCTTCATGAGCGCGCCGGGCGGCATCGTCATGGCCAAGATCATCATGCCCGACACGCCCGGGCAGGAGCATTTTGAACCGGATGAGGCACTCACCCCCGGCCAGCCGCCACTCACCAACCCGCACGATCCTGCCAAGATCCGCCCGCCGGTGCAGGTCGAGCCGGACGAAGAGCGCCCCGCCAACATCATCATGGCCGCCAGCCAGGGCGCGCAGACCGGAGTCAAGCTCGCGGTCGCGGTGGGTGCGATGGTGCTTGCCTTCGTCGCGCTGGTGGCGCTGGCGAACGGCATTCTCGGCGGGATCGGCGGGTGGTTCGGCCTGCCCGGACTCAGCTTCCAGCAGGTCATCGGCTATGTCTTCGCGCCGGTGTTCTGGCTGCTCGGCGCGCCTAGCTGGGGCGAGGCGATGCAGGCCGGCGGACTGTTCGGCACCAAACTGGTATTGAACGAATTCGTCGCATTCATCGAGCTGGGCAAGGATACCGCGCTTTCGCCGATCACCACCGCGCTGGTCACTTTCGCGCTGTGTGGCTTTGCGAACTTCAGCTCGATCGCGATCCAGATGGCGGTGACCGGCGGGCTCGCTCCCAACCAGCGCGAGACGATCGCGCGGCTGGGCATGAAGGCGCTGGCGGCGGGCGCGCTTTCCAACCTGATGAGCGCGGCGCTGGCCGGGCTGTTCCTCACGCTGGCGTGACGCGATGAGCGTCGAGCATCCCTTCCGCCTGTCGAACGCCGAGGCGCTGGCAGCCAAGGCGCCCTATACCTTCTTCATCCCCTCGCGCGAGGAACGCGAAGCGGTGGTGCCCGGCGCGATGGTCAAGCTGGTGTTCGAATACCTGTGGGACGGCCGCAAATTGAACGGCGAGCGGATGTGGGTGAAGGTCACGCATGTCCAAGGGCAGGAGATGACCGGGCTGCTCGACAACCGTCCCTACGAGGAAGGGCTCGAGGAAGGCATGGTGGTGAACTTCGCGCCCGCCAACGTGGTCGAGATCGAATGGGGCGACGCTCCGCATCCCGAGGTTCCCACCCCGCGCCAGTTCTGGCAGCGCTGCTACGTTGACGAATGCGTGGTCGAAGGCTGCGTGCCTGTGGGCTTCCTCTACCGCGAGGAGCCCGACCTCGAAGGCAGCGACGAAAAGTACCCCGACAGCGGCTGGCGCATCCGCGGGCGCGAGACGGAAGACCCCGCCGACAGCCTCGACAGGCGCAAGATCGCCTATGTCGCGCTGGGCGCGGTGCTCAACGCAGACGACAGCGTGCTGGACCTGCTCGAAGCGCCAGTGGGCAGCGCCTTCGTGCGCGACGAGGAAAGCGGGGAATACCGCCCGGCCTAGGCTCAACCCTTCGTGGCCGAGGCAGGCCTGTCCTTCTGCCACCATGCGTGCGGTTGGTGCGCGGCGACCGAGGGCTTCGCCACCGGCGCAGGGTCCTTGTTCGCCGCGGGTACGCTGCAATAGGCGGTCATGCAGATCCCCGCGCCCCACCACAGCGCATGCCAGCGGCTGCGGAATACCTGGTTGAGGCGCGGCTTCAACATGATGCGCAGGTTAAGCCCGCGCGGTTAAGATCCGTTGAAGTGCCTTATTGAGTCGCCTCGCGCTTCAATTCGTAGAGCAGGTCGAGCGCCTCGCGCGGCGACAGCGCATCGATGTCGAGGCCATCAAGGCGCTGCCGCAACGCGTCCACCTTTTCCTCGGCGGCGTCGAGCGCGGCCGCGAACAGCGGCAGGTCGCCAAGTCCAGCGGCGAGCCCGCCGGTCTCCGCGCGACCCTTTTCCAGCTTGTCGAGCACCGCCTTGGCGCGCCGCACGACGGCTTCCGACACGCCCGCGAGGCGCGCCACGGCAAGGCCGTAGCTCTTGTCCGCAGGCCCTTCGGCGAGTTCGTGGAGCAGCACCAGCTCGCCCTTCCACTCGCGCGCGCGGACGTGGTGCAGCGACAGTGCATCGCAGCTTTGGGCGAGCCGCGACAGCTCGTGATAATGCGTCGCGAAGAGGCAGCGGCTGCGGTTGACCCCGTGCACTGCCTCGACCACCGCCCAGGCCAGCGCCAGCCCGTCATAGGTGGAGGTGCCGCGCCCGACCTCGTCGAGGATGACGAAGCTGCGCTCGCTCGCCTGGGACAGGATCGCGGCGGTCTCGACCATCTCGACCATGAAGGTCGAACGTCCGCGCGCGAGGTTGTCGCTTGCGCCGACGCGGCTGAACAGGCGGTCGACCATGCCGATCGTCGCGCTCTCCGCCGGAACGAAGCCGCCCGCCTGCGCGAGCAGCACGATCAGCGCGTTCTGGCGCAGGAAGGTCGACTTGCCGCCCATGTTGGGGCCGCCGACCAGCCACAGCCGGTCGGTTTCCGTGAGGCGGCAGTCGTTGGCGACGAAGCGCTCGCCGGCGCTCGCCAGCGCCGCTTCGACCACCGGGTGCCGCCCGCCGCGAATATCGAGTTCGAGCCCGTCCACCACATTCGGAAGCGCCCAGCCGCCTTCAGCGGCCCGTTCGGCCTGCCCGGCGCAGACATCGATCCGCGCCAGCGCCTCGGCGGTGGCGGCGATGGCCGCGCGCGCGCTGACCGTCGCCGCCACCAGCTCCCGGAAGTGCGCTTCCTCGGCAGCGAGCGCGTGGCCGCCCGCTTCGGCGATGCGGCTCGCTTCCTCGTGGAGCGCCATGGCATTGAAGCGCACCGCGCCGGCCATCGTCTGGCGGTGGGTGAAGCCGCTGTCGGGCGCCATCAGCTTGTCGGCGTGCTTCGCGGGCACTTCGACGAAGTAGCCGAGCACGCCGTTATGCCGGATCCTGAGCGCCGGGATCGCGGTCTCGTCGCGATACCTCGCTTCGAGCGCGGCGATCGCGCGGCGCGCGTTGCCCGAGACGCGGCGCAGCTCGTCAAGCGCAGCGTCGTAGCCCTCGGCGATGAACCCGCCCTGCGCGCGCTCGGTCGGCGGGGTAGGGACGAGCGCGCGGGCATAGAGATCGACCAGCGCGCCGTGGCCCGTCAGGCGTGGCAGCAGCCCGTCGACCAGTTCGGGGCGGTCGGTGCGTCCCGCCAGGTGGTCGCTGATGCGGCGCGCTTCGGACAGGCCGTCGCGCAACTGGCCGAGGTCGCGCGGGGAGCCGCGCCCCGCCACCACGCGGCCGAGCGCGCGGCCAACGTCAGGCGCGGCGCGCAGCACCGCGCGCAGGTCGCCGCGCAGCAGGGGATCGTCATGCAGCCAGCTCACCGCTTCGAGCCGCCGGCGGATCGCGCCCGGATCGGTCAGCGGCGCGGAGAGGTCGTCGGCGAGCAGCCGCGCGCCCGCCCCGGTCACGCAGCGGTCGATCGCCGCGATCAGGCTGCCCGCGCGCCCGCCGCCGGTCGCCGAGAGGATCTCGAGACTCGCGCGCGTCGCCTCGTCCATCGCCATGTGCCCGCCGCTCGCGCGCAGCACCGGCGGCAGCAGCAGGGGCAGCGAGCCGCGCCCGACGTGATCGAGATAGGCGACGAGCCCGCCCGCCGCCGCCAGCATCGCAAGGCTGAACTGGCCGTAGCCGTCGAGCGTGGCGACGCCGTGGAGCGTCTTCAGCCGCGCTTCGCCCTCGCCGCTGTCGAAGGCGCGCGGATCGCGCTGGCCCGCGCCGGCGGGCGCGCAGTCCCAGCCTTCGGGCGCGACAACTTCGCTCGCGCCGATCCGCGCGAGCGCCGCGCCCACCCCGCCGGGCGCGCATTCCTCAAGCTCGACGTGGCCCGTGGAGATGTCGCAGCTGGCGATCCCCACGACCCCGCGCACTTCGCACAGCGCGGCGAGCACGTTGGCGCGGCGCGGTTCGAGCAGCGCTTCCTCGGTCAGGGTTCCGGCGGTGACGAAGCGGACGATGTCGCGCGCCACCAGCGCCTTCGATCCGCCGCGCTTCTTCGCTTCCTCGGGGCTTTCCACCTGCTCGGCAATGGCCACGCGGCAGCCCGCCTTGATCAGCCGCGCGAGGTAGCCTTCGGCCGAATGGACCGGCACGCCGCACATCGGGATCGGCGCGCCGGCATGCTCGCCGCGGCTGGTGAGCGCGATGTCGAGTACCTGCGAGGCGACCTTCGCGTCATCGAAGAACAGCTCGAAAAAGTCGCCCATGCGGTAGAACAGGAGGCAGTCCCCGGCCTCCCGCTTTAGCGCCAGATATTGCGCCATCATCGGAGTTGGTGCATGGGGGCTCACAGCGCACGTGGCTAGACGATGCGTTGATGTTTCTCAAACCATCGATGGCGGATATCTACAGGGGTATGGACACCCGGCAGCAACTTCGGCCGTTCCAGCGGCTCATGCGGACACTGGCCGCCGGACCCGAGGTCTGGCGCGGCCCGGTGCTGCCGTGGCTGGCGCCCGCCGCGATCGCGGTCGTCACCGTGCTGATCTGCCTGCCCTTCCTGCTCGTCGAAGTCCCGCCGCTGGTCGACCTGCCCGGGCACATGGGCGCCGCCGCGATCGAATCCGCCTCGCCCGGCAGCCCGCTGTCGCAGTACTGGGGCTTTCGCTGGATGTTCACGCTGAACCTCGGCGGCGGCGTGCTGATGAAGCTGATCGGCGCACCGTTCGGCGTGCTCGCGGCGGGTTGGTGGAGCACCGTGCTCGCCACCGGGCTGTTCGCGTTCGGCGGGCTCTACTGCGCACGCGTGCTCAATCCGAAGGGCGGTTATGCAGCGCCTTTCGCGCTGATGTTCGTCTACACATTCCCGCTGTTGACGGGCTTCCTCAACTACATCCTCGCCGCCGGGCTGAGCCTTGCCGCCTTCGCCGCGGCGGTACAGCTCGAAGACAAGCCGCGCCACCGCGCGCTGATGCTGATGGCGGTCCAGCCGGTCGCGCTGCTCAGCCACGCGATCGGCGGCATCCTGCTGCCGCTTCTGGTGGGCAGCTACTGGCTCGGCCGCCTGATCGACGAGCGGCCGGAGCGGATCGACCGCGCCGCGCTGGTCGCTATGGCGAAGCGGCTGTGGATCGCCTGCTGGCCGCTCGTCGCCGCGCTGGTGACGATCGCCATCTGGAAGATCGCCTCCGCCGGCCACGGCGCGCACTCGGTGCTCAAGTGGCGCTGGGACCAGAAGGCCTGGTCGTTCGTGCTCACGCTGCGCGACCAGAGCCTCGCGCTCGACCTGGCCACGACCGCGGCCTGCTTCGCGCTGATCGCGCTGGGCTGGCTCTTCGGCGCGCGCTGGTCGTGGAAGCAGGGCCTGCCCGCGCTGGCTGTGGGGCTGCTGTTCGTGATCATCCCCAGCGACATCGACGGTTCGGCCTTCGTCGACGTCCGCCTGCTGCCTGTCGCGGCGATGCTCGCACTCGGCCTGCAGGACTGGAGCCGCGCTCCCGGCAAGCGCGCCCGCGCCATCGCGCTGGCGGGGGCGGCGCTGCTCGGCGTGCGGCTCGTCGTCACCGCGGCGAGCTTTGCCGACTATGCCGATGACTACAACCGCCAGCTCGCCGCGCTCGACCACGTTCGACCGGGCAGCCGCGTGCTCGCCTTCGTCCAGCATTCGTGCCTCGAGGAATCTTGGCGCTCGACCCGCACCGACCACCTGGCCAGCCTCGCCGGGCTCTACCGGCAGGCCTGGGTCAACGACAACTGGGCGGTGCCCGGGCTCGACATGGTCAAGCCGCGCTTCCGGCCGGGGCGGTTCTATGTCGCGGACCCATCGGAATTCGTGTGGTCGCCGGCCTGCTCCGGCGGACGGCTGCGCACGGTCACGACCGCGCTGCGCCACGCGCCGATCGACATGGTCGACTACGTGTGGCTGATCGACACCGGCCTGCCGCACAACGCCGACCCGCGCCTGCGCCTCGTCTGGCAGGACGGGCGGAGCCTGCTGTTCGAAGTTCGGCCCTTGGGTTTTTCGAACTGGCGGCTTAGTCAGCTCTAGAAATCATCCGCGGTCGCTTTCCCGCGCCGGAACGCTTCGCGCGAATCGATTTCGATTCATTCGGCAATTGCGCGCCACTTCGGCACGGTAACCGGATATGGAGCGCAGGCCGGCAAGCCGGCAGACAGCGCCGCGACAGGTTCGCGGCATAACGGGGAAATGCAATGTCCGACGATGAGAACGTCCGCTTCACCGAGCGCGAGGCGCTGTTCTACCACAACACGATCCGCCCCGGTAAGATCGAGATCATCGCGTCGAAGCCCATGGCGACGCAGCGCGACCTCAGCCTCGCCTATTCGCCCGGCGTCGCGGTTCCGGTGCGCGCCATCGCCGAAGACCCTGCCACGGCATACGACTACACCGCCAAGGGCAACCTCGTCGCGGTGATCTCCAACGGGACCGCGATCCTCGGCCTCGGCAACCTCGGCGCGCTCGCCTCGAAGCCGGTGATGGAAGGCAAGGCGGTGCTGTTCAAACGCTTCGCCGACGTCGATTCGATCGACATCGAGCTCGCCACCGAAGACGCCGACGCCTTCATCGAGGCGGTCGCGCTGATGGAACCGAGCTTCGGCGGCATCAACCTGGAAGACATCAAGGCGCCAGAGTGCTTCATCATCGAGCAGGCGCTGAAGGACCGCCTGAAGATCCCGGTGATGCACGACGACCAGCATGGCACTGCGATCATCTCGGCCGCTGGCCTGCTCAACGCGTGCCACCTGACCGGGCGCGAGCTCAGGGACGTCAAGGTCGTCGTCAACGGCGCGGGCGCGGCAGCGATCGCCTGCACGGCGCTGATCAAGGCGATGGGCGTCAAGCACGACAACGTCATCATGTGCGACCGCAGCGGCCCGATCTATATCGGCCGCGAGAAGGGCATGGACCAGTGGAAGAGCGCACATGCGGTCGATACGGCCGCGCGCAGCCTGGAGGAAGCGCTGGACGGTGCCGACATCTTCCTCGGCCTTTCGGCCGCCGGCGCGCTCAAGCCCGATTGGGTGAAGAAGATGGCGCCGCAGCCGATCATTTTTGCCATGGCCAATCCCGATCCCGAAATCACTCCGCCCGAGGCCAAAGCCGCGCGACCCGACTGCGTGATCGCCACCGGCCGGTCTGACTATCCCAACCAGGTCAACAACGTGCTGGGCTTCCCCTTCATCTTCCGCGGCGCGCTCGACGTGCGCGCGACGACGATCAACGAGGAGATGAAGATCGCCGCGGCCACCGCGATCGCGGATCTGGCGCGCGAACCGGTGCCCGAGGAAGTGGCCGCCGCCTATGGCCAGAGCCACCAGTTCGGGCTCGACTACATCATCCCCGCGCCGTTCGATCCGCGCCTGATGGAAGTCGTCTCCTCGGCCGTCGCCAAGGCAGCGATGGATTCGGGCGTGGCGCAGGCCCCGATCGCGGACTTCGACGCCTACCGCAACAGCCTCAAGGCGCGGCTCAACCCCACCACAACGGTCATGACCAACATCTACGCCCAGCTCAAGCAGGATCCCAAGCGGGTCGTGTTCGCCGAGGCGGAGAACGAGGTCGTGCTGCGCGCGGCGATCCAGTACCGCGACTTCGGCTATGGCGCCCCCGTGCTGGTCGGACGCACCCAGCCGGTGCGCGACAAGCTGGTCGAACTGGGCGTGAGCGATCCCGACTCCTACGAGATCCACAACTCCGCCGTCTCGCCGCTGGTGCCCGAGATGGTCGACTATCTCTACAAGCGCCTCCAGCGCCGCGGCTTCCTGGAACGCGACGTGCGGCGCATGGTCAATCAGGACCGCAACGTCTTCGCCTCGCTGCTGGTCGCGCTGGGCCACGGCGATGCGATGATCACCGGCATGACGCGCACCTTCGCGCAATCGATGAAGGAAGTCCGCCAGGTGCTCGATCCCAAGCCCGGGCACGTCCCCTTCGGCATCCACCTGATGGTGGCGAAGAACTACACGGTGTTCCTCGCCGACACGACGGTGAACGAGCGCCCGACCGCCGAGGACCTTGCCCACATCGCGACCGAAACGGCCGCGGTCGCGCGGCGCATGGGGCACGAGCCGCGCGTGGCGTTCCTCTCGTTCTCGACCTTCGGCAACCCCGGCGGGCGCTGGCTCGATTCGATCCGCGGCGCGGTGGCCCTGCTCGACGCCAAGGAACCCGGCTTCGAATACGAGGGCGAAGTCGCGCCCGACGCGGCGCTCAACCCCAACGTCATGGCCAAGTACCCGTTCAGCCGCCTGTCGGGTCCGGCCAACGTTCTGATCATGCCGGGGCTGCAATCGGCCAACATCTCGGCCAAGCTGCTGCGCGAACTCGCGGGCAACGCGGTGATCGGGCCGATGCTGCTGGGCATGGAAAAGCCCGTGCAGATCGCCCCGATGACCGCCATCGCGCCCGACATCCTGGCGCTGGCGGTGCTGGCGGCGGCGGGGGTCGTGGGGTAGCGGCGGACGTTGAGCCAACGCATCCCTGCCTTTGCGGGGATGCGTCCCGGTTCGTTTCAGATCAGGCCTGCCAGCGGGCTCGACGGGTCGGCGTATTTGCGCGTCGCCATCCGCCCGGCGCGATAGGCCTCGCGGCCCGCTTCGACCGCCAGCTTCATCGCGCGGGCCATGCGGATCGGGTCCTTCGCTTCGGCGATCGCGGTGTTCATCAGCACGCCGGTGCAGCCCAGCTCCATCGCCACGGCCGCATCGCTCGCGGTGCCGACGCCCGCGTCGACCAGCACGGGCACGCTGGCGCCCTCGACGATCAGGCGGATCGTCACCCTGTTCTGGATGCCGAGGCCCGAGCCGATCGGCGCGCCCAGCGGCATGACCGCGACCGCGCCGGCTCCTTCCAGTTGCTTCGCCGCGATCGGATCGTCGGCGCAATAGACCATCGGCAGGAAGCCTTCCTTCGCCAGCACCTCGGTCGCGCGCAGCGTCTCGCGCATGTCGGGATAGAGCGTCCTGGCCTCGCCCAGCACTTCGAGCTTCACGAGGTCCCAGCCCCCTGCCTCGCGCGCGAGCCGCAGCGTGCGGATCGCGTCCTCGGCGGTGAAGCAGCCCGCTGTGTTGGGCAGGTAGGTGACCTTTTTCGGATCGATGTAATCGGTCAGCATCGGCGCCTTCGGATCGCTCACGTTGACCCGGCGCACCGCGACGGTGACGATCTCGGCCCCGCTCGCCTCGAGCGCGGCGGCGTTCTGCGCAAAGTCCTTGTACTTGCCCGTGCCGACGATCAGCCGTGAACGGAAGGTGCGCCCCGCGACGGTCCAGCTGTCATCGCTAGCAGTCACATCGCCCTGGCCGCCGCCCACGAAGTGGACGATCTCGAGCGCGTCGCCTTCGGCCAGAGCGATCGTTTCGAGCGCGGAGCGCGGCGCGATCTCGCCATTGCGCTCGACCGCGACCCTGGCCGGATCGAGATCGAGACTGCGCACGAGATCGGCGATGGACCCGGCGGAGGCGCGGCGCGCCTCGCCGTTGACGGAGATCGAGATCTGGGCGGAAGTCTGCGAAGTCATGGCGCGCGATGTAGGCGGCGCGCGGCGCTACCGCAACCGGCTCAGTTGCAGCAGCCGCGGCGGATGTTGATGACGTGCGCGGTCGCGACCATGGCGACGCCCGCGATGGTCAGCAGCGCCTCGTGCGTGCCGTGGCCGACGAACAGCGCCGCAGTCATCAGCGAAAGGCCCGCGGCGCCGAGCGCGAGCAGTGCCAGCCGGCCGTGACGAATCGCGTTGAGGCCGATCGTCGCCGCGCCGATCACCACCGCCAGCGCAAGGCCGACGCGGTGGATCTCCGGGTTCAGCAGCACCCCGCCGCCCACGCCGAGCATCCCGACGAGCGCGATTCCGGCCACGCAATGGACCACACAGAGCCCCGAGACGAGGACACCGACGCGGTCGAGCCGGTCACGCAGGGCAAGGATGGAATCGCGCATCGTGCGCGGCGCTATATGTAACACTGTATCATTTCGCAAGTGTCTAGCTCCGATCCATTTGCGCTTGCGCTTTTCGCGGCCGTTCCGCAGAGCTTCCGCACATGGAAGCGGTCGCAATTACCTCCGCCGGGTCCGGTCGCGGACCCGCCCCGCGCGCGCTGGCGATCTGGCTGTTCGTCGTCGCGGCGATGATCGTGGGGATCGTGGTGATCGGCGGCATCACCCGCCTCACCGAATCGGGCCTGTCGATCACCCGCTGGGACCCGGTGACGGGGATCGTGCCGCCGCTCTCCGCCGCTGAGTGGCAGGCCGAGTTCGACCATTACCGCCAGATCGACCAGTACGCGGCGATCCATGCGGGCATGACGCTGCAGCAGTTCAAGGGCATCTTCTTCTGGGAGTACTTCCACCGGCTGCTGGCGCGCACGATCGGCTCGGTCTTCGCGCTTCCGCTGATCTGGTTCGCGGTCCGGCGGATGATCCCGGCGGGTTACGGCTGGCGGCTGGTCGCGCTGCTCGCGCTGGGCGGGCTGCAGGGCGCGTTCGGCTGGCTGATGGTCCGCTCGGGGCTCCAGCCGGGGATGGTCGAGGTCGCGCCGGGCTGGCTGGCGACACACCTCGTCACGGCGCTGTTCACGCTCGCAGGGATCGTGTGGACCGCGCTCGACCTGCTCGCGCTCGAGCGCGACCCCGCCGCCCGGCCGGCCCGGCTCACGCCGCTGGCGGCGCTGGCGGGGGCGGCGCTGCTGCTCCAGCTTGTCTATGGCGCGCTGATGGCCGGGCTGCGGGCGGGCCACGTCACCGACCAGTGGCCGCTGATGAACGGGACGCTGTTTCCCGGCGCCTCGCACGCGCACGCCTCGATCGGCGGCTTGCTGTTCGACGATCCGGCGGTGGTCCACTTCATCCACCGCTGGTGGGCCTGGGTGGTGGTCGCGCTGCTCGTGGTGCTCGCGCGGCAGGTGCGCAAGGCTGGCGCTCGCCCCGCCTCGATCGCGGTGCACACTGCGTTCGGCACGCAAGTGCTGCTGGGCATCGCGGTGGTCTGGCTGGGCGTTCCGGTCTGGCTCGCGGCGCTGCACCAGCTGGTCGGCGCGCTGCTTGTGATCGCCACGACCTGGGCCGCCCACGCGGTGGGACGGACGGGCTGACGATGACCGAGCCTGGGGACAACATGGCCGCGATGATCTGGTGTCCCTTCGCCGATGCCGAAAGCGCCGAGACGGCGGCGGCAACCCTGCTCGACGAGCGGCTGGTTGCCTGCGCCAACCTGCTTGCGCCGATGCGCTCGCTCTATCGCTGGCGCGACGAGCGGGGCGAGGGAAGCGAGACCGGGGTGCTGTTCAAGACCCGCGCCGACCTGCTGGCGCGCGCCGTCGCCCGGCTCGAGGCGATCCATCCCTACGAGGCGCCGGCCATCGCCGGCTGGCGCTGCGATGCGCAGGGCGCCGCGACGGGCGGCTGGCTGGCGGCGGAGCTGGAGTCATGAGGCGTTCGCTTTCATTGGCCGCGATGGTGCTTGCCACCGCCTCGGCCACCGCCCTCGCGCCGTGCGCCCGGGCCAGCGACGCGGCCGCGGCCTTCGCCCCGCCGTCGGGACCGATGCGCTTGACCCGCATGGTGATCCGTCCGCTCGGCGACGGCGAGGCGATCGTCGCGACGCGCAGCTACCGGGTCGCCTTCGTGGCGATGCCAGGCGGAGGCGGCTGGCGGATCGACGGCGTGCTCGTCGAGACGACGATAGACGCGCCGCCAAGGCTTGCAGCGCTCGCCGGCATCGAGCGCAAGCGCCGCGACGACGCCATGTTTCCGATGCGGCTCGCCACCGATGGCACGATCAAGGAAGCGGCGGACCTTGGCCCGCGCGACCGCGCGGCAATTGACGCCGCGGTCGAGGCCGCGCGCCGCCAGCTCAAGACGCCCGCGCCCGGCGACCTTGCCTTCCTCGCGCAGATCCGCGCCGCCGCGGCCGGATCGGCCACCGCGCGCTGGCCCGAAGCGCTGTTCCTGCCCGGCCCGCTCAGTCAGCGGACCGAGCGCACCTTTGCGCTGCCCGGCGGCGGGGAAGGGACGGTCCTGATCGCCTTCACCCGCTCGGGCTGCTGCGGCACGATGCAGCGGGCCGAGCGCAAGGTGACCACGCGGATGGGCGGCATGGACCAGGACGCGATCGAGCGCTGGACGCTCGAACCCGAAGGCGGCTGATCGATCGCGGCACACCTGGAGGTATTATTTTACCTCTCTGCAAACGCGCTCCCACGCTTGACTTGACGCCCGATTTCCACGAAAGGGCCGCCTTCCCGCCCGCCCGGACCCGTCCGGTGCGGCGACAAGCCAAGGGATTCGAACAGCCATGAAGGCGCTCAGCAAGCAGACCCGGTCGATCAAGCCGGCCGAGGTCGAGAAGAACTGGCATCTGATCGATGCCGAAGGCCTGGTGGTCGGCCGTCTCGCCGTCATCATCGCCAATGTCCTGCGCGGAAAGCACAAGCCGAGCTTCACCCCGCACGTCGATTGCGGCGACCACGTCGTCGTGATCAACGCCGACAAGGTGAAGTTCACGGGCAACAAGCTGCAGGACAAGCGTTACTACAAGCACACCGGCTATGCCGGCGGCATCAAGGAAACGTCGCCGGCCAAGGTGCTCGACGGCCGCTTCCCCGAGCGCGTGCTCGAAAAGGCAGTCGAACGCATGATTCCGCGCGGCCCCCTCGGCCGTGCGCAGATGCGCGCGCTGCACCTCTACGCCGGCACCGAGCATCCGCATGGCGGCACCCAGCCCCAACCGCTCGACGTCGCTTCGATGAACCGCAAGAACAAGGTGGGTGCCTGATCATGTCCGACACCGATACCGTCAACAGCCTGTCCGACCTCAAGACCATCGCCGGTGAAGCGGTCAGCGCCGCTCCCGCCGCCGACGAGCAGTCGGTCCACGTCCCCGCCGCACCGCCCGCGCCGCTGCGCGAGCAGGAAATCGACGCGCAGGGCCGCGCCTACGCCACCGGCCGCCGCAAGGACGCGGTCGCCCGCGTGTGGATCAAGCCCGGCTCGGGAAAGATCGTGGTCAACGGCCGCGACCAGGAAGTCTACTTCGCGCGCCCGACGCTGCGCCTTGTCATCAACCAGCCGTTCCAGGTCGCCGAGCGTGACGGCCAGTACGACGTGATCGCCACCGTCAAGGGCGGCGGTCTCTCGGGCCAGGCCGGCGCGGTCAAGCACGGCATCGCCCAGGCGCTCTCGAAGTTCGAGCCCGCGCTGCGCAGTGCGGTCAAGGCCGCCGGCTTCCTCACCCGCGACAGCCGCGTGGTCGAGCGCAAGAAGTACGGCCGCGCCA
Source organism: Pseudomonadota bacterium (assembly GCA_021782155.1). Classification (GTDB taxonomy): domain Bacteria; phylum Pseudomonadota; class Alphaproteobacteria; order Sphingomonadales; family Sphingomonadaceae; genus Novosphingobium. The sequence goes on along the minus strand of JAJXVK010000006.1, from coordinate 9,226 downwards.
AGGCCCGCCGCAGCTTCCAGTTCTCGAAGCGCTAGGCGCCTCGGCAACTGCCGCGACGAAAGGGGCGGTCCGCAGTGTGCGGGCCGCCCCTTTCGGTAGTGCGCGGGTCAAGGACAGGGTGCGCGCAATTCCGGAGAACATCCGGAGCGCACCGCGTATGCGCCGCGCAGCCCAGGCAAGGCGCAAGCATGGAGCGCGCCAGCACCACTTGAGCTGCGACTCCCGCGCGCAAGTGAAATACCGTCCTCCCCGGGGGCCTGGCCCGGATCAGTCAGGCCGGTCGGTTCAGCCGCGCGGCTTCGCGGCCGCGAGGATCTGCCGCGCGACGAACCACGTCACCGGGATCGACAGCGCGAAGCCCGCCGCGGCCGCGAGCACGATCGGCTTCCACGTCATGTTCTGGTCCACCGCCAGAACGGTCACGACTCCAATTCCCATGAAGGTGGTCGCAATCATCGCGAAAAGAATCCAGAAGAGACGAGCCATTGTGATTCCCCAGATTTCCCCATCTGTCAGACGAGGCCTGGATGGGCTTCCGGGCCGTCAGGCGCATTGACCCTGGTCAAGCCGCCATTCCGGCTCAATGCACCGGGGGATCGACTTCGGGAATGCGGTGAACCGGAGCGACCGGCTCGCCCTCCTCGCGCGGGGGCATGGCGTTTTCGGGCACGTCGGGCACCAGCATCTCCGGAGTCGGCACGTGCTCGAGGTTGCGCACCTTGACGCGGATCCCGGCTTCATCGACAGTCAGCATGTTGAAGCTCGGCGGGGTCGAGCGGATGCGCCGGGAGAGCGTGCCCGCGCCGATCATCCGTACCGGGCCGGCGGCGGTCTGATGGACGAGGTCGAAGGCGTCGTGGACGTGGCCCGAAATCACCGCGAGCACTTCGCGCTTGGCCAGCTCGGCCAGCGCGCGCTCGCCGCCGCGGGTCAGCGCGGTGCCGTGTGTGCCGGTCTCGACCAGCGGATGGTGGCAGGCGACCAGCGCGCGCGTCCCTTGCGGCAGCGAGTCGATCGCGTGCAGGGCATGGTCGAGCGCGGCGCGCGTAACGCAGCCCTTCGACCAGTTCAGGCGCAACTGCGCGCGCGCCGTGGTGCGCAGTGGCACGACAGCAAGGCCGGGCAGGTCGATCTCGCACTCGATCCGGGCCTTGATCGCATGGAAGCGGGTGTAGGGCGCGGTGAAGCGCTCCCACAGGTTGAAATAGGGCAGGTCGTGGTTGCCCACCTCGACCGTGACCGGCGCGTCGAGCGCGTTGATCCAGTCGCAGGCCGCGGCGAACTCCCGGTGGCGCGCACGCATCGTCAGGTCGCCGGTGATCGCCACCGCGTCGGGCCTTTCGCGCGCGATCGCCGCCGCCGCCCAGTCGAGCGCGGCGCGGTCCTCGAGACCGAAGTGGATGTCGCTGAGGTGGAAGATGCGCATGCGGGCCTGTCTGTAACGCCTGTGGCGGCGCGCTTACAACGGGTGTGTCACGGTTTCGTTGCGAGGAGGTCCACCTCGCAGCGCGCCAGCGTGAATTCGGGAGCACCGCCACCCGCGGCCGGTTCGCCATCGATCAGCAGGCCGGTCTGTCCACTGCGCGTGCAGGTGCAGCGCAGGCGCTTCACGATACCGAGATCGTGGTGCGGACCTTCCCGGAAGTTGCGGCGCAACAGGGCCGCGCCCTGCCGGGCATAATCGGCGAAGGTCTCGGCATAGTAGCCCGCGACCGCCATGCCTTCCTCGTGCGGGGTGACCAGGATCGCCGAATAGCCGTGCGCGCACGCGCCCGCAGCAAGGTCGCAGGTCACCATCGCACCCGCCGTGCTTTCTTCTATCGCTGTCGCCGCTTCGTGGACCAAGCCCAGCACGTCGCCCGCGCGCAGCGCTTCGCGCACGTGGTTCCACGCCGTCCCTGGCCCGACGATCACCCCGGCGAGCGCATCCCCGCGCGCGGTGCGGATGACCGGCAGGCGCCGCCGCTTCGCCTGCGCCAGCCGGCCGGCGATAGTGGGCGCGTCGGCCTCGCCGTGGAGCAGGGTCGAGACGAGGTTCATCGTCCCGCCCGGCAGTACGAGAACCTGCCCGCCCCACCCATAGAGCGAGGTGACCGCGGCGTTGACCGTACCGTCACCGGCGAAGACCACGAGCGTTGCGATCCCCGCCGCGTCGAGATCGGCGGCGATGGGCAGCGCCTCGCGCGGGAAGGCGGTTTCGCATGCGATGAACAGACCGGCCCCGGCAAGCGCGGCGCGCATCGCCGCAAGCCTCTGCCCGTCGTTGCTGCCGCTGGCGGGATTGCGCACCAGCCAGACCGGTTCTGCCGGCGCTGCGTTCATACCCGTCCGGTCAGGATCAGCCACGTCGCCACCGCGTTGAGCAGCGAATAGGCGACATAGATCGTCGCGGCGGTCGCGCCCGCGCTCGTCGCGAAGAGGAGCGCGGCGATCAGCACGAGGAACTCGACCACCATGCTGAAACGTCCGCCGAGCGCATGATAGAACCACGGCATGTGGCCGATCAGCGGATGGCCGCTGTCCATCACCGCGCTGTGCATCGCGAAGTTGCCGACTCCGAGCAGGAACACGACGAGTAGCGCCATCAACCCAACATAGGGCGGACACGGGCGCTTGTCAGCGGGCGGCCGCCGTCGTGGTCGTCTGCCGAGCGCGCTCGGCGGTTCGTCGGGACAGCTGGCCGCTCGTCGGCTGGTCGGCCTGCCCGGTCGAAGGTGACGGGCACCATGCCGGGTACAGGCGTAATCGATGGTCCTGCGGCGGTGGTCGGGCAAGTTCCCCCCGGAAACATGCCCCCGCCCGGACACCGCCGCAGAACCGAACCAGACCCGAGGAGTATGCCATGAACCGCAAGTCGATCCTTGCCGCCGGCCTGATCGGGCTGGCCTTCGCCAGCCAGCCGGTCTTCGCCAGGAGCATCGAGGTTCCCTATCACGATCTCAACCTCGCCAGCCCGGAAGGCCAGCAGGCCCTCGACAGCCGAGTGCGGGCCGCCGCGCGCGAGGCCTGCGAAATCACCGCCGCGCGCGTTCCGCTGCGCGAAATGGTCACCCAGCGCAATTGCTACGACGACGCGCTGTCTTCGGCCCGGAAGGCCGTCGCGAACGTCACCCCGGCGCATCGGCCAGCCTGATCGCGCCACCAACCTGGCCCGGAAGCGCATTCCAGTCCCGCGCTTCCGGGCCGTTTCTTTTCCATCGCAAGCGAAGTCCGGTGAGAGTCACGCGACAGCCGAGGGCCGCGCCGCCTGGCGCGCCGCATCGGCATCGACATCGGCGCGGGTGCGCCATGTCAGGTCGTGACAGTCGATAACACGCCCGTCGTGCGCAAGGATCGCGATCGGGCCGATCGGCTTGCCGTCGTGCGCATCGCACAGCACCGGGTCGGACGGCACGCCCAGCTCCCACTTCTCGCCCCACTGGCGCAGCGCCAGCATGGCCGGCAGCAGGTCATAGCCGCGCTCGGTCAGGCGGTATTCGATGCGTCGGCGGTCGTCCTCGCAGTGCTCGCGCTTCAGGATCCCGGCTTCGACAAGCCTTGACAGGCGGTTCGAAAGAATGTTCCGGGCAATGCCCAGCGCCTCGAGGAAATCCTCGAAATGCCGCACGCCGTTGAATGCGGCGCGCAGGATCATAAAGGACCAGCGCTCCCCCATCGCCTCGAGGGCTACGGGGAGACCACACTGACTGGTCATGGCGAGAGGTTCACGAAGCTTGTCCATGGAACCTGAGGTGTAACCCATGTTGCGCACCTATTTAAGTTTCTAGTTGCAACTTAAAACCTACAATGATAGGTAGTGATTCGCAACGGAAATCGCATCCTCTCCAGAACCATGGATTTCCGGCAATACCAAGGGGAAAGACCATGACCGCATTGAGCACCAACCTGTTCCGCAACACCATGATCGCCACCGCCGCGCTGCTCGGCACCGTCGGATCGTTCGGGCTCACCGCCGCGCCGGTCCGTGCTGCCGACGCCTATTATACCGCCAAGCTCGCCACGCCCGTTTCGGGCGCGCAGCAGGCCGTGCTGGGCGACGCGCTATGGAGCTGCGCCGGCGACACCTGCACCGGCACCCGCGACACCTCGCGCCCGCAGGTCACCTGCGAACGCCTGGCCGGCAAGTTCGGCGAAGTGACCACTTTCGCCACGCCCAAGGGCGAGCTCGAGGCCGACCAGCTGGCGAAGTGCAACAAGAAGGCCTGATCGCCTTCACAAAGGCTCCAGCGCGCGTCCGCCCCCTACCCTGACGGACGTGCCGGCCTGACGGGCCGCGACGGGATGTGAACCCCCGCCGCGGCCCGTATTTTATCCGGGTGACGGCGCGGCGCGGCGCCCTATAGTCGCGCGCCATGCGCTCCCTTTCCCATGCCACAGCTTGCCTTATCGCCCTTTCGCTCGCGGTGCCCGCACCGGTGCTGGCGCAGGGCGCGCCCAAACCCGCGCCTGCCCCCGCCCCGGACCTGTCCAGGCTCACGTCCGGCCACCGCGCCGCGCTCCAGTGCGCCGCGGTCTTCGCCGTGGTCGCCCTGGAGCAGAAGCGCGGGCTTCCCAGCGCGCTTGCCTTCCCGCCGCTGGCCTGGCGCGGCAAGGAGTTCTTCGTGCGTGCGAGCGCGCAGGTCGAGGACGAGGCCGGTCTGAACCGCGAGCAGGTGCGGGACCTGCTCGTCGCCGACGTTGCCGCGCTGCAACGCCAGGCGGCCGATTCAAAGGACCCAGACGGCACCCTCGCGGCAGCGATGAAGCCGTGCCAGGCGATGCTCGACGCGTCGGTCGCCCCGCTCGAGAAGCCGGACCTGCTCGCTTGCGCCGCGATCTTCCGGCTCGCCTACGAGGAGGTCCACGCCAGCGAGGGGATGACCGCACGGGCGAAGGACCTCATGACGCTGGGCTCGGTGCTCGAGGACCGCGCGCGCAAGCAGCAGATCGCAGCGGGCAAGAGCGGCAACGAGGCCGACGCGGCGCTGGAACGGGCGCGCGACGCGCTCAGGCAGGACCCGGCCGGCGCCGACCGCTATGCCCTCGAGACCTGCGACGACCTCGCCAGGCCGGATCCGAAAACGCACTACTGACCGGACCCGTCCGGTCCGATTTCCCTTGGCAGGCGCGCCGCAAGGACTAACCTTGGCGTACCGTAACCTGCCAGCAGGAGTGTTGAAACATGAGCGGCTTGCTGATCCTCCTCGTGGTGCTGGTAGTGGTCTACCTGGTCACCGGCATCCGCGTGGTGCGCCAGGGCTACGTCTACACGATCGAGCGCCTGGGCAAGTTCACCCTCGCAGCCACGCCCGGGCTGCACATGATCGTGCCCTTCGTCGACCGCGTGGGGCGCAAGATCAACATGATGGAGCAGGTGCTCGACATTCCCGGACAGGAAATCATCACCAAGGACAACGCCATGGTCGGGGTCGATGCCGTGGTGTTCTTCCAGGTGCTCGACCCGGGCAAGGCGGCCTACGAGGTCGCCAACCTGACGCTGGCGATCATGCAGCTCACCACCACCAACCTGCGCACGGTGATGGGCTCGATGGACCTCGACGAGACGCTGTCGAAGCGCGACGAGATCAACGCCAAGCTGCTGCTGGTCATCGACCATGCGACCTCCCCTTGGGGGATCAAGATCACCCGCATCGAGATCAAGGACATCCGCCCGCCCGCCGATATCTCGAACGCCATGGCGCGCCAGATGAAGGCCGAGCGCGAAAAGCGCGCGCAGATCCTCGAGGCTGAAGGGCTCAAGAGCGCGGCGATCCTCAAGGCCGAGGGCCAGAAACAGGCCCAGATCCTCGAAGCCGAAGGGCAGCGCGAAGCCGCCTTCCGCAACGCCGAGGCGCGCGAACGGGCCGCGCAGGCCGAAGCCGAGGCGACCCGGGTGGTGTCCGAGGCGATCGCCACGTCGGGCACGCAGGCGCTCAACTATTTCGTCGCGCAGAAATACACCGAGGCGATGAGCCAGTTCGCGTCCTCGCCCAACGCCAAGACGATCCTGTTCCCGGTCGAGGCGACGCAGCTGATCGGTTCGCTCGGCGGGATCGGCGAACTGGTGCGCGACGCGGTCGGCGCGCCGCAATCGCCAGCCCCGCCGCAGCCGCGCGGGTCGGTGCCGCGCGTCGCGGCGCAACCGCCGCGCCCGCCCGAGTCCTGAGCCATGCTCGACGACTTCCTCGCCGCTGCGGCCAGCCAATGGGGCTGGCTGGCGCTGGGGATGGTGCTGGCCATCACCGAAATGGTCGCGCCGGGCTATTTCCTCATCTGGGTGGCGGCGGCTGCGCTGCTGACGGGCGTGATCGCCGCCGCGGTGCCGCTTGCGCTCAGCTTGCAGGTCGTGCTGTTCGTGATCCTCGCCGGGCTTGTGCTGGCCGGCGCGCGCGCATGGCTCGCCGACAACCCGGTCGAGAGCGCGGACCCCATGCTCAACGACCGCGGCGCGCGGCTGATCGGGGAGACGGTGACCGTGACCCACGCGATCGACGGCGGTTCGGGGCGGGTCAAGCAGGGCGATTCGGAATGGATCGCCCACGGTCCCGATGCCGAGCCGGGCACGAGGATGCGCGTGTCCGGACACGACGGCGCGGTCCTCATTGTCGAGCACCTGCACTGATCCCATATGGCGCGCAGGCGAAGGGAGAATCGCGACGATGACCGACAAGCTCGACCTGACCGATGCCGAATGGCGCGAGAAGCTCAGCCCCGAACAGTATCACGTGCTGCGAGGGGCGGGCACCGAGCGGGCCTTCACCGGCAAGTACGAAAAGAACAAGGCCGCCGGCATGTACCGCTGCGCCGGTTGCGGCGCGCCGCTGTTCGCCTCGGGCACCAAGTACGATTCCGGCTCGGGCTGGCCGAGCTTCACCGCCCCGGTCGAAGACGAAGCGGTGGAAGAGATTCGCGACGTCTCGCACGGCATGGTGCGCACCGAAGTGCGCTGCGCCAGGTGCGAGGGGCACCTCGGCCACGTCTTCCCCGACGGTCCGGGGCCCGGCGGCCTGCGCTACTGCATGAACAGCGCCTCGCTCGATTTCGAGCCCGACGCCTGATCCGCACCCCTGCGGGTGCGTGATGCGGCCAAAATGGGCAAAATTCCGTCCGGGCAACATTTCGATTAATTCCCGGTTACAGATTGCCTATGCATGGGCACCCGCACGGGTGCCGATGGCCCGGAAGGAAATGAAACAAGCGTAATGGCAAGACGGGACAACCCCCGCCGCCCCGCACCGGGCCGCTCTTCGACCTCGCGAACCGCAAAGCCGTGGTGGCGCCGCCTGCTGCGCAGCCTGTTCATGTGGGGTGCGGGCTTCGCGTTGCTCGGCGCGCTGGTGCTGGGCGTCGCCGTGGCGATGACCGCGCGCTCGCTGCCCAGCTACCAGTCGCTCAAGTCGAGCCAGACCGGCCAGATGATCGTGGTGCGCGCCGCCGACGGCTCGGAACTCGTCACGCTCGGCCCCAGCTACGGCAGGTGGATACCCTACGCGCAGATTCCCGACGCGATGAAGGAGGCGATCGTCTCGACCGAGGACCGCCGCTTCTATTCGCACTTTGGCGTCGACCCGCTCGGCCTGATGCGCGCGGTCTACATGGGGCTGACCGGGGACAAGCGCATCTCGGCCACGTCCACGCTGACCCAGCAGCTGGCGCGCAATATCTTCCTCAACAACAATCGCAGCTATTCGCGCAAGGCGCGCGAGGCGCTGCTGGCGCTGGCGCTCGAGCGCAAGTTCACCAAGGACCAGATCCTGGAACTCTACCTCAACAAGGTCTATTTCGGCGGCGGCGCCTATGGCATCGACGCGGCGAGCCGCAAGTTCTTCGGTCATCCCGGCACGCAGCTTTCGCTGGGCGAGGCGGCGATCATCGCGGGGCTGGTCAAGGCGCCCTCGCACTATTCGCCCACCGCCGACGCCGACGCCGGCAAGCAGCGCGCGCACGTGGTGCTCGACCTGATGGTCAAGAACGGCGCGATCAGCCAGGAACAGGAAGACGGCGTCGACCTCGACAAGGTCAAGCTGGCGCAGGAGGCCGGGCAGAACTCGGTGCGCTACTTCACCGACTGGGCGCTGCCCCAGCTGGACCTGCTGTTGCCCGACAACGACAAGCCGATCGAGGTGTGGACCACGCTCGATCCGGGCATGCAGCGCGCAGCCACCGCGGCGATACAGACCAATGCGCCCAGCGGCGCGCAGGGCGCGCTCGTCAGCCTCGACCGCGACGGCGCGGTGCTGGCGATGGTCGGCGGCACCGACTACGTCACCAGCAACTACAACCGCGCCACCAACGCGGTGCGCCAGCCGGGCTCGGCGTGGAAGCTGTTCGTCTATCTGGCCGCGCTCGAGGCCGGCTACAAGCCCGACGACAAGGTGATGGACGAGCCGGTGACGATCGACGGGTGGAGCCCGAAGAACGCGGGCAACTCCTATGCCGGCGCAATCGACGTGCGTACCGCCTTCGCCTATTCGAAGAATACCGTGGCGGCCGAACTCGGGAACGAGGTCGGCTTCGCCGCTGTGGCCGGCATGGCGCGGCGCTTCGGGATCACCACACCGATCAACACGATGCCGGCGATGGTGCTGGGCAGTTCGGACGTGCGCGTCATCGACATGACCCGCGCCTTCGCGGGGATCGAGGCCAACGGCCAGCTCGTCACGCCCTATGGTATCCGCAAGGTGACCACCACCGACGGCGAGGTGCTCTACCAGCACCAGCCCGAACCGCCGCAGCAACTGGTGCCGCCCTATGTCGTGGCGGGCATCACCGACCTGCTGCAGACCACGGTCAACGTCGGCACGGGCCGCGCGGCGCAGATCGGACGGCCGGTGGCGGGCAAGACCGGCACCACCACCGCCGACAAGGACGGCTGGTTCGTCGGCTTCTCGAGCGGAATCACCACCGGCGTGTGGATGGGCCGCGACGACGCCAGGCCGGTGCCTGGCCTCCACGGCGGCTCGGCCCCCGCGCGCGCCTTCTCGGCCTACATGCGCTACGCCGTGGCCAAGCGCCCGGTCGAGCAGTTCGACACCCAGCTCAAGCTGCCGCAGTGGCAGCTTGAGCCCGATGACGAAGCCAACCAGGGCAATTCGGGCGACTATTACTACGTCGACGACCAGGGCAACCTCGTCGATCCGTCGCACCTGCCGCAGGGCCAGCGCCCGGCCGACGGCGACCAGCCGCCGCAGGCGCCGCAGGACAACGCGCCCGACGGGCTCGTGCCCGCGGGCCCGCCGCCGGCCGC
>JAJXVK010000216.1 GCA_021782155.1 Pseudomonadota bacterium | reverse complement strand
TGACGTGACCGACGCTGGCGCGTTCCAGTTCGAGGCATTTGGCCAGCTCGGTCTGGGTCAGACCGGGCGTGCGGAAGATATAGGCGAGAGCGCGCCATTGGGTTCGGGTCAGCCCGAACTTCGCGGTCGAGGAATCGAACACGCGGCGCAGCTTGCGCGGAACCTCCTCAACCAGGAACACCAGCCCATCGGCCTCGGTGAGGTAGCTCTGCTGGTCGGACGTGTTCGCCATGCCACAGCTCATAGCTTCCGATTGACCAAAAGGACAGCCTTTACTGTAAGGCATCATACAGTAAGATAAAAGCATGTCGAATCCGCCCGTCACGCTCTCCGGCCATTCCGGCCATGCTATCGCCGCCCTGATCGAAGGCCCTGAGCAGGGTATGCCGGTGCTGCTCGCCCACGGCGGCGGGCAGACCAAGCGGGCGTGGAAGCGGGTGACGGCGATGCTGGCCGACTGCGGCTTTCGCGCTATCGCGCTCGATTTGCGCGGTCATGGCGACAGCGCTTGGGCCGATGACGGAGCCTATGACATTGTCGATTTCGCGGGCGACCTGATCGCGATTGCCGGGTCGCTCGACCGCAAGCCCGCACTGATCGGGGCGTCGTTAGGCGGACTTGCCGGGATCATGGCCGAAGGCGAGGTCGCTCCCGGCAGCTTCGCCTCGCTGACCTTGGTGGACATCACACCGCAAATGGAGGCGGGCGGTGTTACGCGCGTAGTCGGGTTCATGGCTGCCCATGCCCGCGAAGGCTTTGCCTCGCCCGAGGAAGCGGCGCGCGTGATCTCCGAGTATCTCCCCCATCGTCCAAGCCGCAAGGCGTCGTCCGGCCTCGCCCACTATCTGCGGCAGAAGGGCGACGGGCGCTATTACTGGCATTGGGACCCGGCATTCATCGACGGCATCATGCGGCGCCATGCCGAGCGCGGCGACAGCAGCGACTTTGGGCGCACAGAATTGGGCGAAGCCGCATCGCGGCTTGCGCTTCCGGTCCACCTGATCAGGGGCGGATCGAGCGATCTGGTGTCACCGGAAGCCGTGGCGCATTTCCGCGCGCTCGTGCCGCATGCCGCTTACAGTGACATCGCCGATGCGACGCATATGGTGGTCGGCGACCAGAACGATGCCTTTGGCGACGCGATCCTCGATTTCCTTGTCCGCACGCACGGAAAGGCGGTCGCGGCATGAACGATCCGGCAGCAAGCATGGACCTCGACCAGCTCCGTTCGATGTTGCTCATTGCGCCGTTCCACCAATGGCTGGGGCTGGATATCGCCGAACTGACAGACGACGCGCTGATCCTTGAAATGCCGTGGCGCGACGAGATCGTCTCCAACCCGATGATCGGATCGGCGCATGGCGGCATCCTCTCGGCGCTGATCGACCTGACCGGGCTTTACACGATCAACGCGCTCGGCGGATCGGCGCGCGCCACCGCCGATATGCGGGTCGATTTCCATCGCCCTGCGACCTCAGGTCCGCTGCGCGCGATTGGGCGGGTGGTCAAGCTGGGCAAGCAGATCAGTGTCGCGGAGACCCGCATCGAGGATGCCGAAGGGCGATTGCTGGCCAGCGGGCGGGGTGCCTATGTCGGCTAGGTTCCGAATCTACGGCGGCGCAGCGTTGGTGCTGGCTCTGGCCGCGTGCGTCCCGGTTTCCCATCCCGGAGCACGGCCCGCGTTGCGCACTGCCGAGACGACCGAGGCGGGGCAGACCCTCGCCGCGCGCGGCAACACGGCCTGGCCGCCGGACCAATGGTGGCGCTTGGCGGGCGATCCGCAACTGACCGCGCTGATCGAGGAAGGCCTCGCCAATTCACCGCAGGTCGCGGTGGCGGTGGCGCGGGTCAGGCGCGCGGAAGCCGAGGCGCAGCGGGTCGGGGCCGCACGGCTCCCCTCGATTGGGGCCGAGGCCGAAGGCGGCCTGCGCCGCCAGAGCGGCAACAACGGCATTCCCGCGCAGTTTCTGCCCGATGGCTGGAAGGATTACGGGCAAACTTCGCTGAGCTTCGGCTTCGACCTCGACCTGTGGGGGCGCAACCGGGCGGCCCTTGCGGCAGCGACTTCGGATGCCCGAGCGGCGGCGGTCGATGCGGCGCAGGCCCGCCTGGTGCTGTCGGTTGCGATAACCGCCGCTTATTCCGAACTCGGTCGCCATTATCGCGAGCGCGACAACGCCGCAGCCATGCTCGCCAACCGCCAGGCGATGCGCGACATTGTCGCCCAGCGCCAGCGCAACGGGCTCGACAACCTCGCCAGTCTGCGCCGCGCCGATGCCGAGGTCGCCGGAGCAGAGCAGGATCTAGCCGCAGTTGACGAGAACATCGGCATCCGGCGCAATCAGCTGGCCGCGCTCCTGGGTGCTGGCCCCGATCGGGGGCAGTCGATCACCCGTCCGCCACTGGCGCCTTCAACGCCCGGCGGGGTTCCCGCTGGTGTCACCACCGACCTGCTCGGCCGGCGTCCCGATATCGTCGCCGCGCGCGAGCGGGTCGAAGCGGCGGCAAGCCGGGTCAAGGTCGCGCGGGCCGGGTTCTTTCCCTCGATCAACCTCAGGGCGCTGATTGGCCTGCAGGCCCTGGGTCTCGGCAATCTTGTCGATTCCGGCTCGCTGTTTGGAAGCGTCGGCCCGGCAATCAGTCTGCCGATCTTTCAGGGCGGCGCGCTCAAGGCGCAATATGGCAGCGCCGAGGCAGCCTATGACGAGGCCGTCGCAAACTACAACCAGACTGTGGTCACCGCCTACCAGCAAGTTGCCGACGCGGTGACCCAACGCGACGCGGCGGACAAGCGGCTTCGCGCGGCCCGCACCGCACTGGCCGCCAACGAAGATGCACTCGGTCTGGTGCGCACACGCTACGAGGCCGGGCTTGCCAGCTATCTCGACGTGCTCGCGAGCGAACGCGGCGTGCAGGACCTTCGCCTCGCCGTTATCGGCCTTGAGACATATCAGCGCGGCGCGACGCTGGCGTTGATCCGCGCGCTGGGCGGCGGGTTCGACGCGGCCACTACCCAACCATCAGGACAGACCGACCAATGAGCGATACCGCGACACAAGCTGCCGAAGTCGATCCGGAACTGTCCGCCTTTCGCAAGACCCGCCGGACGATGTGGCTCAAGCGCCTGGCCATCGCGCTGGCAATCGCGGCGCTTGCCTGGGGTGCGTGGTATGTGCTGGTCGCACGCAACTATGTCAGCACCGACAACGCCTATGTGAACGCGCGTATGGCGCAGGTCACCCCGCTGATTGCAGGATCGGCCATCGAGGTGCTCGTCGAAGATACGCAGCAGGTGAAGGCCGGGGACGTCCTGGTCAGGCTCGATCACGCCAACGCCAGGATCGCCGTCGCGCAGGCCGAGGCCGATCTTGCCGCTGCTCGCCGCAAATTCGGCCAGACCGTTGCGACCAACAGCGCGCTATCGGCCCAGATCGATACCTCAAGCGCCGGTCTCGTCCAGGCCCAGGCGCGGCTTCGCACCGCGCAGGCGGAATTCGAAAAGGCAAGGATCGATTTGCAGCGCCGGGAGGCAGTCATTGCCAGCGGCGCGATCTCGGGCGAGGAACTGACACAGGCGCGCAAAGCCTATTCCGCGGCAAGTTCTGCGCTCGAAGCAGCACGTGGCGGCATCTCGGAAGTCGCTTCAGCCCGCCGGGTTGCGCAAGGGCAACTCGCGGCCAACGATGCCCTGGTGCGCGGCTCCAGCGTGGACACCGATCCAGCGGTTCAGGCGGCCAGGGCCCGGCTTGACGCGGCCTTGCTCGATCTCCAGCGTACCGAGATCCGAGCACCGGTCTCCGGGGTGGTGAGCCGCCTGCAAATCCAGGTCGGCCAGCGCCTGAGCCCCGGCCAGACGATCATGACCATCGTTCCGATCGACAAGCTCTACGTCGATGCTAACTTCAAAGAAGTTCAACTGGGGCGCGTTCGCCCCGGCATGGCTGTGACCCTCAAGTCCGATCTCTACGGCGGCGATGTCGTCTATCACGGCAAGGTCACCGGCCTCGCCGGCGGGACCGGCTCGTCGATGGCGATCATTCCCGCGCAGAACGCGACCGGGAACTGGATCAAGACCGTTCAGCGCCTGCCGGTGCGGATCGAACTCGATCCTGCCGAACTGCGTCAGCACCCTTTGCGCGTCGGGCTGTCGGTGGAAGTCGAGATCGATGTCTCGGGCCAGTGACCTGCAATGAGCGAACCCTCACCCCCAAGCGCGGGGATCTCCCCGTCGCGGCAAATGGTCGCAGGCCTGGTGCTGGCTTTGGCCAATTTCATGGTCATCCTCGACCTGACCATCGCCAACGTCTCGATTCCGCACGTCGCGGGCAATCTCGGTATCACGCTCGAACAAGGCGCCTGGATCATCACCTCCTATGCGGTCGCCGAGGCGATCTGCGTCCCCTTGACCGGATGGATCGCCGGTCGCTTCGGGTCGGTGCGCACCTTCCTGTTCAGCATGGTCGGGTTTGGCATCTGCTCCTTTCTCTGCGGCATTTCGGTGACCTTGGGCATGCTCGTGGCAAGCCGGATCGGTCAGGGAATCTTCGGCGCTTTCTTGATGCCGATGTCGCAAACCCTGCTGCTCAGCGTGTTCCCGCCCGAGAAGCGCAATATGGCGATGGGACTATGGGCTGTTACACTGCTGATGGGACCTGCTCTTGGCCCGATGATCGGCGGCTATCTCACCGAAAATTATTCCTGGCATTGGATATTCCTGATCAACATCCCTGTTGCAATTTTGTGCATCGTCGTAGGATTTTCTCTGCTCAGGCCGATCGAGACCGAGCGGCAGATACTACCCATCGACTTTGTCGGCCTCGCCTTGCTGATACTCTGGGTCGGCTGCCTGCAACTGGTGCTCGACCTTGGTCGCAACCACGACTGGTTTGCCGACCCGATGATCGTGGCGCTGTCGATTGCATCATGTGTCGGCTTCGTTGTGTTCGTGATCTGGGAGTTGGGCGAGGATCACCCGATCGTCGATCTTCGAGTCCTCAGGCACCGGGGGTTCAGCGTTGCCCTAACGGTGCTGTCGCTCGCCTTCGCAGGATACTTT
>JAJXVK010000215.1 GCA_021782155.1 Pseudomonadota bacterium | reverse complement strand
TTCCGCGTGGGCTGACGTAAAGCCAAGACTCACATTTCTCACACTGGAAGCAGCCAAGCAACTCCTTGAACGCCGCCACGACTGGCGCAAAGTCCTTGCTGCCGAACGTGGCCCATTCGTTGTAGTGCACCGCCTTGTTGACAGCCCATCGCTCGACATTGACGGCTCCGTTACAAGTCGACAGCATCAACTTGCGCGGCAAGGCGCGCAAGAACGCCGAGCACACCTACAACCTGACCCGCCGCCTCTACGAGCTGTTCCTCGACGAGGACCGGCAATACACCATGGCCTATTACCGCGACCCGGCGGCGGGCACTTCGCTCGAGCAGGCGCAGCTCGACAAGAAGGCGCACATCGCCGCCAAGCTGTGCCTCGATCCGGCGACCGGCAGCGCCAAGCGCGTGCTCGACATCGGCTGCGGCTGGGGCGGCCTCGCGCTCTACCTCAACCGCCACTACGGCGTCGAAGTGCTCGGCGTGGCGCTCGCCCCCGACCAGATCGAGTTCTGCAAGGAACGCGCGAAGGCGGCCGGCGTCGACGACAAGGTCAAGTTCGCGCTGATGGACTACCGCGACGTCGAGGGCGATTTCGACCGGATCACCAGCGTGGGCCTGCTCGAGCACGTCGGCACCCCGCAGTATCCCGATTTCTACAAGCACACCTTCAAGCTTCTGAAGCCAGACGGGATCATGTTCTCGCACTGTTGCGGCCGCGCCGGACCTCCGGGCGCGACCGATGCCTGGACGCGCAAGTACATCTTCCCCGGCGGCTATATCCCCGCATTGTCCGAACTGGTGAGCGAGAGCGAGAAGCACGGCTTCGAAGTCACCGACGTCGAGGCGATGCGTTTCCACTACGCGCACACGCTGGAGGAATGGTACAACCGCACGCAGCTTCATCGCGACGAGATCGTCGATCTCTACGACGAGAAGTTCTACCGCATGTGGGAGTTCTACCTCGCCGGCGCCGAACAGGCCTTCCGGCACGGCGGGCTGGTCAACTGGCAGCTCCAGTACGTCAAGCGCCGCGACGCGCTGCCGATGACGCGCGACTACATGGTCGAGGAAAGCGCCCGCCTGCGCGCCGCCGACACCGCGCCGCACTGGCACCTCGACCCGGTGCTGCGGGACGCCGCGGAGTAGCTCAGGCGCGCAGCACTCGCGCTTGCCCGCCCCCGCCGCGCGTGCCACCCAGCGCTGGGTGAGCACACCCTACCCTTTGCCGACCCGCCGCGCGGTCTGGGCGCAGGCCTGGCCGATCATGGTCGGGCAGGCCTCGATACCGCTGGTCGGCGTGGTCGACGTCGCGGTGATCGGGCGTACCGGAGACGCCGCAGCGCTCGCCGGGGTGGCGCTCGGCGCGACGGTCATCAACTTCATCTACTGGAGCTTCGGTTTCCTGCGCATGGGCATGACCGGGCTGACTGCGCAGGCGCTGGGCGCGGGCGATCGGCGCGAGAGCGAGGCGATGCTGCTGCGCGGGCTGATGCTGGGAATCGGCATCGGGCTGGTGCTGCTGACGCTCCAGCTCCCGCTCGGCCACCTCGCCTTCGCGCTGCTGGCGGGCGGGCCCGACGTGACCGGAGAAGCGCGCACGTTCGTCTCGGCGCGCTTCCTCTCCGCCCCCGCCGCGCTCGGCACATACGCGATCGTCGGCTGGCTGCTCGGGCTGGGGAGGACGCGCGCCGCGCTCGCGCTGCAGGTGGTGATGAACCTCGCCAACATCGCGCTCGACGTGACCTTCGTGCAGGGCTTCGGCATGGGCGCGCGCGGCGTCGGTCTCGGCACGGCGGGGGCCGAATGGATCGCGCTCATAACCGGCCTCGCCATCTGTGGCCGGATCGCCGGCGCGAGCCTGCCCGCGCTGTGGCGGCGCGCGCCCCGCTCGGCGCTCTTCGCCAAGGAAGCGATGACGCGGCTTTTCGCGGTCAACCGCGACCTGATGATCCGCACCGTCGCGCTGCTGCTGCTGTTCATGTGGCTCGCCAACGCCGGCGCGCGGCTCGGCGCCGAGGCGCTGGCGGCGAACCAGGTGCTGCTCCAGTTCGTCAACGTCGCCGCCTTCGTGCTCGACGCCTTCGCCTTCACCGCCGAGGCCCGGGTGGGCAGCGCGGTCGGCGCGGGATCGCGCGAGGGTTTCCTGCGCGCGATCCGGCTGGCGGGCGAGTTCTCGCTGGGCGGCGCGGCGCTGCTGTCGTGCATGTTCTTCGTCGGCGGCGGGGTGGCGGTCGACTTGCTCGTCACCGACCCCGGCGTTCGCGCCGAGGCGGAGCGCCTTCTGCCCTTCGCCGCGCTGATTCCGCTGGCCGGCATGCCGAGCTGGCTGCTCGACGGGATATTCATCGGCGCGACACAGGCGCGCGCGCTGCGCAACGCCGCGCTGGCCTCGAGCGCGCTCTACCTCGCGCTGGACTTCGCGCTTCGGCCATGGGGCAACCTCGGCGTGTGGACCGCCTTTTCGGCGAGCTACCTGCTGCGCGCCCTGACGCTCGGCGCGCACCTGCCGGGGCTGCTCCGTTCGTTCGGCAAGCGGCAAGAGCTTGCGATGCAGGAAAAGCGGGCCTAGGCGCACGCGCATGAGCAGTGCCAACGAATCCATCAAGCGCGTCGTCCTCGCCTATTCGGGCGGGCTCGACACCTCGGTCATCCTCAAGTGGCTGCAGGTCACCTACAACTGCGAGGTGGTGACCTTCACCGCCGACCTCGGCCAGGGCGAGGAGCTCGAGCCCGCGCGCAAGAAGGCGCAGCTGATGGGCGTGCCCGACAAGCACATCTACATCGATGACCTGCGCGAGGAATTCGTGCGCGACTTCGTCTTCCCGATGTTCCGCGCCAATGCCCGCTACGAGGGCGACTACCTGCTCGGCACTTCGATCGCGCGCCCGCTGATCTCCAAACGGCTGATCGAGATCGCCAGGGAAACCGGTGCGGACGCGGTCGCGCACGGCGCCACCGGCAAGGGCAACGATCAGGTCCGCTTCGAGCTGTCCTGCTACGCGCTCGACCCCAACATCAAGGTCATCGCCCCGTGGCGCGAGTGGGACCTCACCAGCCGCACCGCGCTGATCGCCTGGGCCGAGGCACACCAGATCCCGGTGCCCAGGGACAAGCGCGGCGAGAGCCCGTTCTCGACCGACGCGAACCTCCTGCACACCTCGTCCGAGGGCAAGGTGCTCGAGGACCCGTGGCAGGAGACGCCCGACTACGTCTATTCGCGCACGGTCAATCCCGAAGATGCGCCCGACACGCCCGAGTACATCACGATCGATTTCGAGAAGGGCGACGGCGTCGCGCTCAATGGCAAGGCGATGAGCCCGGCAACGCTGCTCACCGAACTGAACACGCTCGGCCGCAAGCACGGCATCGGCCGGCTCGACCTCGTCGAGAACCGCTTCGTCGGCATGAAGAGCCGCGGCATGTACGAGACGCCGGGAGGCACGATCTACGCGGTCGCGCACCGCGGGATCGAAAGCATCACGCTCGATCGCGGCGCCGCGCACCTCAAGGACGAGTTGATGCCCAAGTACGCCGAGCTCATCTACAACGGCTTCTGGTTCGCGCCCGAGCGCGAGATGCTGCAGGCGGCGATCGACCACTCGCAGGCGAAGGTGAACGGCACGGTGCGGCTGAGGCTCTACAAGGGGCTGGCGCAGGTCGTGGGCCGCAGGTCGCCCGACTCGCTCTACTCCGAACGGCACGTGACCTTCGAGGACGATGCCGGCGCCTACGACCAGAAGGACGCGGCGGGCTTCATCAAGCTCAATGCGCTGCGCCTGCGGCTGCTCGCGCAGAGAGATCGCGGCTGATTTTTGCTGAGCGGAGAATCGCTGCATTTGCTGCAGCGCGGAATCCGGACACCTGACTAGGTTATCCAGCCTTGTCCACATGGAATCTCCGTTCCTGTGGATAACTTTGTCGTTTTTGGCTTGCGCGACTCGCTCGGGGGGCGCAGCTTTGCCTTGTCGAAAGGGGAAACGGACCGGTAGGATGTGGCGCAAGTCACTGAAAATCTGGAACATTTCCTTATCAGACCCGAACCTTGAAAGGCGGCAAATCCGATCGACCGAAACGCGTCTCCGGATGTGTTTCCAGGACCGAGGAAGTGCTGTTCGGACAGGGATCGGTAACGCCGGAAGGCCGGTGATCGAGTCGGCAAAAGGGTGGAGTTCGGGACTTCGTGTCCAGGGCGCTTCCCCAAGCAGGGACGGATCGTTTGGCCCAGGGCAGGGTCTTCCTTCGTGGAGGTCCGTCCGGAGCAGCGCGACGCCTGTGCGACGCAGTTTCGGGAGCGGTGCCCGAACGGGAAAGAACCGGCGCCCGCCCCAGGCCTTCGGGCCGGCGGACGGAATGGACTTGTCGCGCTGACCGCCTCGTGCGGGAAGCAGAGCAAAGGGATGGCCACGAACGGCGACCGGCGCATCGCGCAAGCGAGAACCGGAAGCAGCCCAGGAGCTTCGCGCTCCGGACGGCGGTTCGAAACGGCGCCCGGCGGGAAGGACAGGACCGGACCTTCGGCCAGTGGTGGACGAGAGTGGGGACCGGGAGCGATCTCGGTCCCCATTTGCGTTTCCGGCCCATCTTGCCTTCGGGCGCGCCGTTTGCCCTCGCCGCGCCGCTTGCGCTTCGGGGCACCCGTTGCGAGTGCCCCGCCCCTCGCCCTCGCCTCACATCCCCAGCTGCCCGCGGATCGCGCCCTTGGGGAACTGCGCGTTGTGGACGTTGACGTAATAGCCCGCCGGGTTCGCCGCGATGTCCGCCGCAATCGCCTTGTCGACCTTCGCGCAGCCCTGGCTCGCGCCCGTACCCGGCGCCTCGAGCGGCACCGCCACCCCGCCCGCGACGCCCGCCGCGCCCTTGTGGATGTGCGCCATGGTCGCCTCGCCCGCGCCGCTGACGCTCAGCGACCAGCAGACATAGCCGGTGTCCGGGTAGGCCATGACCGAGGCCTGCCCCATCGCGCCGTCCATCCCCGGCCCGGGCACTTCGGAGGCGCCGTTGAGCGTGGCATGGAGCGCGGCGCCGTCGGCGGCCAGGGCGGGGCTCGCGGCGAGCGCCAGCGCGCCGGCGGCCAGCAGCATCGCGCGGTGCGTATGTGTGCGGTTCAC
>JAJXVK010000214.1 GCA_021782155.1 Pseudomonadota bacterium | reverse complement strand
AGGCTTCGCGGCGGAAGGCTATGTCGACATCTTCGACGGCGGCCCGACAATGACAGCGCGAACCGACAATGTGGTCAGCATCCGCGATGCCAGGCCGGGGCGCGTGTCCTCGATCGATCTCGACATTGGCGAGCGCGCCCTGGTGGCCACCGGAACGCTCGATACGTTCCGATCGGCCTATGGAATGCGCGAATTCGGCGCGGACGGTTCGGTGGCGATCGACCGCCTGTGCGCCGAGACGCTGGGCGTGGGAGTTGGCGAGGACGTGTGGAGCGTTGCGCGATGAGCCTCGTCGAAATCAATTTCGACGGCATCGTTGGCCCTTCGCACAATTATGCCGGGCTGAGCCTGGGCAACATCGCCAGCGCCAGCCACAAGGGAGCGGCAAGCTTCCCGCGCGCCGCGGCGCTGCAGGGCATCGCCAAGATGCGCGCCAATATGGCGCAGGGCCTGACGCAAGGCTTCCTCCTTCCCCTGCCCCGACCCAATGTCGCGCTGCTGCGCGATCTGGCGGTGGATCCGGACACGGACCGGGCTCTGCTCGCCGCCGCCTGGTCCGCCTCCAGCATGTGGACCGCCAATGCCGCCACCGTCAGCCCCGCGCCCGACACCGCCGACGGGCGCTGCCACCTGACCGCCGCCAACCTCGTGACGATGCCGCACCGCTCGATCGAGTGGCCCGATACCGTGCGCCAGCTGCGCCTCGCCTTCGCCGACACGGCGCATTTCGCGGTGCATGACGCGGCCCCGGCGTGCTTCGGCGACGAGGGCGCAGCCAACCACATGCGCATGGGTCTGTCGCACGAATCGCCGGGTATCGAGATCTTCGTCTACGGCCGCTCGGGCGGCGCCTTCCCCGCGCGCCAGCACGAACAGGCGAGCCGCGCCGTCGCGCGCCTCCACGGGCTCGATCCCGCGCGCGCGCTGTTCGTCGAGCAGAACCCCGCGGCGATCGCCGCGGGCGCGTTCCACAACGACGTGGTCGCCGTCGCCAACGAGCGCGTGCTGTTCACTCACGAGCTCGCCTTTGCCGATCCCGAGGGAACCTATGCCGCGATCCGCGACAAGCTGCCCGAAGCGGAGATCGTGATCGTGCCCGACGATCGCGTCAGTCTGGCCGAGGCGATCCGCAGCTACCTGTTCAACGCCCAGCTCATCACCCTGCCGACCGGCGAGATGGCGCTCGTCATTCCCACAGAGGCTTGGGACATGCCCTCAGTGCGCGGCTGGCTGGAGGAGATGCTGCGCGCCAACGGTCCGATCCGCCGGGTGTTCCCGGTCGACGTGCGCCAGTCGATGGCCAACGGCGGCGGCCCGGCTTGTCTGCGGCTGCGTGTCGTCGCCGACCCGGCGAGGGTCGACCCGCGCTTCATGCTCAGCGAGGCGAGGGCCGAGTCGCTCTCGCGCGTGATCGCCGCCGAGTGGCCGGAACAGGTTGATCCGGCCGATCTGGGCCGTCCCTCGCTGGCACAGACCGTGCGAAACGCGCGCGCGAGGCTGCTCGAAACGCTCGGCCTATCCGAGCTGGTCTGACGCGCAGCACCTTGATTAAGCGAAATTTTACCACGCGGCGTCGGCCAGCCTTACACTCCGCGCGGCATTAACCACCCTTTCGCGCGGACTTGCGCAACTGGCATGATCGTTGCGATACAGGATGTTAAGCAATCGGAGCGCCCCGCGCGAGGGCAGGAAGGGCCGGCAGGAAGATGTTGCGCAAGACCGCCAGGCTGTTCGTGGTCAAGACGCGCTGGGAAGCGTTCATGATCATCTACGCGCTGGCGACCGGCGCGGTGGAGCGCGGCCAGATCTACATGCTCCAGTATCCCGGCTTGGGCGGCAAGCTGCTGTTCCTCGCCTGCACCGGTTCGGTGTTCATGGCCGGCGCGAAGATTCTCGACTGCCTGAAGCACGAAAAGGCCGCCAAGGCGCGCGAAGGCGCCTTCGTGCTGGTTGAGCCGGGGAAGGCCTGACGCACAGCATCCGCGCGCTGCCTGAACGGTGGGAGAATCGCGCCGCCCGGACACCGCACTGAGTCTGTTTCAAGAAATGGAGGCGGGGGGATTCTGTCGCCAGGCTCCCCCGTTTCATGAACGGGGGGCGCAACGTCTCACCCGGGCCAGCCGTCGCGCCTGTCGGGCACGATCAGAGTGGGGGGTTTCTGTTGCTAGGCACCCCCCAGGCCCCCGGTTTCCGATTCTGTTACCCGGTTCGGTCCGAACCGTGCTCTGGGCTTTGTAAATTCAGGCCGTTAGGCCGTCACATTACGCGGCGAGAGCAAGTGCTTCGTTGTCGTTGGCACTTGTGGGTTTTGAGCCTTTAACGGGTTACTCAGCCCGGACGAAAACAGCGCTTTTCAACACACGTCGATCCTAGTTCGGCCCCGTCATCCGCCCCGCTTGCACGGGAGGGGTGGTGGAGCCGGCGGGTACTGCCCCCGCGTCCGCTGCGCCTATTGCACGCCGCAGTTTATCGTCATAGCCGGCCGAAACCGGCAGGCCCTATATAGGCGTTCCCGCCTGAATGAAAAGTGGACGGCCTCCCGCAAAGGACACCGTCCACGCATTCGAGCGAAAGTCTCAGCCCTTCTTCAGCGCATCGCGGATTTCGGTGAGCAGGTCCACCTCGCTCGGCCCGGCGGCCGCGGCGGCTTTGGGAGGCATCGCCTTGTTGGCCAGCTTGACGATCAAGAACACGACGAACGCAAGGAAGATGAAATTGATCACCTGGGTGATGAAGTCGCCATAGCCGATCATCGCCACGCCCGCCGCCTTCAGGGCTTCGTAGTCGGTCGGCGATCCCTTGTAGCCGGCAGGTATCTGGCCAAGCAGGATGAAGTGGTTGGTGAAGTTCTCGCCGCCCATCAGCCAGCCGATGACCGGCATGATCACGCTTTCGGTCAACGACGTGACGATCTTGCCGAAGGCCGCGCCGATGATCACGCCGACCGCGAGGTCGAGCACGTTTCCGCGCGCCACGAATGTCTTGAATTCGCTCATCATACCCATCGAAAAAGCCCCCTTGAAGTTGGACAACGCTGTCTGCCACCTCCCTCACGACGTCACAAGCCGGATTCCGGACCGAACCGGTTCTGGTCCGGAGTGTCTTGAACACACAATACAGCTCGCTATCTTGCATTGGCCAAGAGCCGGTGCGGGCCGTCAGGGTTCCGCGCGCCCGGCGCCGAAGAGAGGAATTTCCATGGCCGCTTCGCTGTTCGCCCGCATGGGGCGCTTCGTCTTCGCCGCGTTC
This sequence comes from Pseudomonadota bacterium, assembly GCA_021782155.1. Classification (GTDB taxonomy): domain Bacteria; phylum Pseudomonadota; class Alphaproteobacteria; order Sphingomonadales; family Sphingomonadaceae; genus Novosphingobium. Next base: position 1,917 of record JAJXVK010000214.1, on the reverse strand, counting down.
GCTGTCGCCAGCCTTTCCGCCTGCGGGGTCAACTCGATCCCCACCGCGCAGGAAGAGGCCAAGGCCAAGTGGGCCGACGTGCAAAACCAGTACCAGCGCCGCGCCGACCTCATCCCCAACCTCGTCGCGACGGTGAAGGGCTATGCCACGCACGAGGAGAAGACGCTGACCGAGGTTACCGAAGCGCGCGCCAGGGCGACCAGCGTCACGGTTTCGGCCGACGACCTCAGCGATCCGGCCAAGATGGCCGCGTTCCAGCAGGCGCAGGGCGCGCTGTCGCAGGGGCTGGGCCGGCTGCTCGCTTCGGTCGAGGCCTATCCGAACCTCAAGGCCGACCAGAACTTCCTTGCGCTACAGAGCCAGCTCGAAGGCACCGAGAACCGCATCTCGGTCGCCCGGCGCGACTACAACGAGGCGGTGCGCCAGTACAACACCACGACCCGCACCTTCCCCGCGATCATCGGCGCCAAGGTCATCTACGGCGCCAAGCCGATGGTGCCCTATGAAGCCACCACCCCGGGCGCCGAGCAGGCTCCCACGGTGAACTTCGACACCTCTGCCCCCGCCGCACCCGCCGCGAACCCCGCCAACGACAACGCCGTCGCCAGCCCCAGCAAGGCCGCGGCTAACTGAGGCCCGCGGGCAAAGACCGACCGCGCCAGGAGGCGCATGCAATGAAGAAGCTTGTCCTTGCCGTCCTGATCGGCGTCGCCATTGTTGGCGGCGGCGCGGCGGCCTGGGTGGCGGACAAGCCGGTTGCGGCGGCGAGGGTTGTCGCGCCGCTGGAACTGACCGGACGGGTTGTCGACGACGCGCATCTGCTGAGCGCCGTGGAAGCGCAGGCGCTCGATGCGAAGCTTGCGGCGATTGAAAAGACCGCAGGCCCGCAATTCGTGGTCGTGACAACGCCTTCGCTCGAAGGGCGCGACATAGCGGACTACAGCCTCGCGCTTGGCAACGGCTGGGGTGTAGGCGACAGGACCCGCAACGACGGCGTGCTGCTCGTGGTCGCACCCAACGAACAGAGGGTCAGGATCGAAGTCGGCAAGGGCCTCGAAAAAACCCTGCCTGACGAACTTTGCGCCCAGTTCATCCGCGAAATCATCGTCCCGCACTTCAAACGGGGTGACTTCGCGGGCGGAATTACAGCGGGCGTCGACCGGATCGACGCGGTGCTGCTCGCCCAGCCCACACTTGCGGGAGCGAAGACATGAAGCGCCTGATCCTGCTGCTCGTCGCCGTGCTGGCCTTCATCGGCCAGCCGGCGCTTGCCGGCCCGACATTTCCCAAGCTCACCGGGCGGGTGGTCGACGATGCGCACCTGCTCGACGCGCAGCAGGCGCAGGCGCTCGACGCCAGGCTCGCCGCGCTCGAGGCGCAATCCGGGCACCAGCTGGTGGTCGTCACCCTGCCCTCGCTGCAGGGCTATGACATCGCCGACTACGGCTATCAGCTCGGTCGCACATGGGGCATCGGCGGCAAGGCCAACAACGACGGCGTGCTGCTGATCGTCGCGCCGACCGAGCACCGCGTGCGGATCGAGGTCGGCTATGGCCTTGAAGGAATCCTGACCGACGCGCTGTCGAGCGTGATCATCAACACGCAGATCACCCCGAAGTTCAAGCAGGGCGACTTCGCGGGCGGGATCGATGCCGGGGTCGATGCGCTGGCGCAGCAGCTCCAGCTCCCGCCCGAGCAGGCGCAACAGCGCGCCGCCCAGCTTGCTGCCCGGCAGCAGAAGCAGGCCAACGAGCCGCAGTTCGATTTCGGCACCGTGGTGTTCCTCGTCATCTTCTTTTTCTTCTTCGTGCTCTGCGTGGCTTCGTGGTTGTCAAAGATTGTTTTGCGACTTCCTTAGACAGATTCTATTCATGCACAGCGCGAGGTGTCCGGCAAACTGCCGTGGGGCGCGGCGAA
>JAJXVK010000213.1 GCA_021782155.1 Pseudomonadota bacterium | reverse complement strand
AAGGGGGCACATTCCAGCTACATAGAATCTTCGAGAGGACTATCCGATCATGGCCGACAGGGATCCCGAAATCACTCCGGGCGAAGACCGCAGCGAAGGCATCAGCTGGAACGAGCTGATGGCCCGGGATTCGAAGCCCGCGCCGGACTTCCTGACTGAGGAAGCCTACGAATACCACGGCTCCGATCCGATTCCCGCCACGCGCTACACCAGCGAGGCCTTCGCCGAGCTCGAGCGCGAGAAGATGTGGCCCTACGTCTGGCAGTTCGCCGCGCGCGAGGAAGACCTGCCCGAGCCGGGCGATTTCGTGGTCTACGAAATGGCCGGCCGCTCCTACCTGATCGTGCGCCAGGACGACGGCTCGGTCCGCGCGATGCACAACGTCTGCCTCCATCGCGGCCGCAAGCTGCGCACCGAAGACGGCCACGCCGACACGTTCGTCTGCCCGTTCCACGCCTTCACCTGGAACAAGGACGGCAGCTTCAACCATGCGCCGTGCCAGTGGGACTTCCCGCACCTGCAGAAGAAGAACATGGACCTGCCCGACGCCGAGGTCGGCCACTGGCAGGGCTATATCTTCATCCGCGAGGAATCCGGCGGGCCGAGCCTGGAGGAATACCTCGCCCCCCTGCCCGACCACTTCAAGCGCTGGCGCCACGACGAATGTGTAACCGTGATGCGCGTCGCCAAGGAGGTCCCGGCCAACTGGAAGGTCACGATGGAGGCCTTCATGGAGGCCTGGCACACGATCGTCACGCACCCGCAGCTGCTGCCCTTCACCGGCGATTGCAACTCGGCCTACCGGATCTGGGGCGACCACGTGAACGTCAACCTCGTACCGTTCGGGGTGATGAGCCCGCATATCCATGAGGGTCAGGGCGAGCAGTGGATCGTCGACGAGTTCATCAAGTACAACGGCCGCTCTTCGGACAATTACGATCCCGAAGGCGATCCGATGGCGATCACGGTGCCCGAGGGCAAGACCGCGCGCGAAGCGCTCGGCGACAAGATGCGGCAGGTCTATACCGAGCAGGCCGGCTACAGCCTGATGGATGCCACCGATTCCGAAGTGCTCGACGCGCTGGTCTACAACGTGTTCCCCAACTTCGCGCCCTGGGGCGGCTACATGCCGAACATCGTCTACCGCTGGTTCCCGGGCAAGACGCCCGACACCTGCGTCATGGAAGTGCGCATCCTCGCCCGCATCAAGCAGGGCGAGCCCAAGCCGCACGGCGCGGAGGAAGTGTACCTCACGCTCGACCAGAAGTGGACCGAAGCGACCGCCCTCGCCGGCCTTGGTGACGTGTTCGAGCAAGACATGGACAACCTGCCCTACGTCCAGCAGGGGCTGCATGCCTCCAAGAACGGCCGGGTCGAACTGGGCAATTACCAGGAGATCCGCATCCTCCAGTTCCAGGACACGCTGATGAAGTACATCGAAGGCACGCTGGGAGGCGGCAAGTGAGCGCAGCGCCGTCCGATCCCGCGACCTGGACCGAGGACAACCATCCACCGCGCGTGAACTGCGTGCTGGTGTGCGGCGGCGTGTGGCACGACATGGACTTCGCCCGGCTCGAACTGCTCAAGCTGCTGGCCGAAGACCCGCGCGTGCGCACCCGCGTGTTCGAGGACTACGAGAACATCGAGGCGATCCGGAACGCCGATATCCTGATCACCTACACCTGCGACGTCACGCCTTCGCTTCCCGCGCAGGAAGCGCTGCGCGACTGGGTCGCCGCGGGCGGGCGCTGGTACGCGCTGCACGGCACCAATTCGGTGCTGCGGCTGATGGACGACGGGATCTGGGACGCGCCGCGCTGGGCGCCGCTGTTCATGGAACTGCTGGGCAGCCAGTTCATCTCGCACCCGCCGATCGCGCCCTACAAGGTGACCGTGGCGGACCCGGGCCATCCGCTGGTGAAGGGCGTCCAGCCGTTCGAGACGACCGACGAACTCTACCACCTCGAAATGCACGGCCGCCTGCACGTGCTGCTCGAAACCGAATGCACCGAGGAAGGCACCGGCTTCCGCGAGGCCGCCGACGCGCCCGGTACGCAACCGGTGTTTTATATCAAGCAGCGCGGCAAGGGCGCGGTGCTCTACAACACGCTCGGCCACTGCCGCGGGCACTACGACCTGCAACCGATGGCGGCATGGTGGCCGACGGTCGACCGCTGCGCGTGGGACCTGCCGGTGTTCTACGACCTCTTGCGGCGCGGCATCGGCTGGCTCAAGGATCGCGAGCCCAAGGCCGACTGACCCGGAAGGAGGACGGTGCGCCCGCGCCGTCCACAGGGTCTCGGGTCCGAAAATCAGGCCTCGAAAATCAGGCGACTCCGGCGTAGCGGTCCAGCGCGGCCGCGGCATCGTCGGGCCAGCGCGAGATCACCAGCAGGCGCTTGTGTCCCTGGCCGATGGCCAACTCGTCGGTCACACCCATCCCGCCGTGGAACTGGATCGCTTGGTGTCCGAGCTCGATCGACGCCCGGGCGATGAAAGCCCGCGCGCCGTCGACCGCGGTCGCGAAATCGTCGCGGTCTTCCGAGACGATCGCGAGTTCCAGCAGCGCGCGCGCCTGCTCGAGTTCCGCGTATTGGCGGGCGAGGCGGTGCTGCAGCGCCTGGAAACTGCCGATCGGACTGCCGAACTGTACGCGCTGGCGGACATAGTCCAGCGTGTCGGCAAACAGCCGCTCCATGATCCCCAGCGCCTCGGCCGAGCGGGCGAGCGACGCGCGCAGGCCGGCGCGACGCAGCGCCGCGGGTCCGTCGGCAAGCTCGTTGGCCGGATCGAGCGAAACGTTGTCGAGCACCAGCGACACGGCCTTCGACCCGTCGGTCATCGACCATGTCGTGCACGAAAGGCCCTTGGTGTCGGCAGGGACGAAATAGAGCCCCCATCCCGCCTCGCTCCCCGCGTCGCCGTCGCTGCGCGCGCTGGCGATATAGCCGTCCGCGCCGTGACCGGCCGCGACATAGGGCTTCTCGCCGTTGAGGATCAGGCCCGACCCGTTCCGCTTGACGCGGGTCTCGATCCAGGTCGATCCGGCCCTGCTGCCCTTTTCCGGGTGAGCCAGGGCGACACGGCGTTGCCCCTTCGCGAGCCCTTCCGACCATTGCCCGGCCAGATCGCCGCCAATCGCCGAAAGCAGCAAGGGCGCCGCGAAAAAGGCGTTCTCGACCACCGGCTCGACGACCATGCCGTGGCCCAGCGCTTCACAGATGACGGCCATGCCGGTCAATCCGAGATCGAGCCCTCCGGCTGCTTCAGGAAGCGCGGCCGCGAGGATTCCCAACTCGCCCAGCAAGGCCCAGTTCTCGCGCGAGAAGCCGGCCGGCTCGGCAAGGAACCTGCGCCGCTTTTCGGCGTCGTAGCGATCGAGGACAAAGCGCTCGACCACGCCCTTGAGCATGGTTTCGTCTTCGTTGAGGTCAAAATTCATGTCTGTTCACTCTCGGCATTGCCCACCCGTAACATCTTTCGGAACCCGCACACTCTACGCAAAAGGCTAGGCGGCGTCGCTCGGGCGGCAGCGACACTCCGATTGAGAACTGCGCAGCCGGCGCTATGATGTGCCGCGGAGAGAACGATGACTGAAAAGATTCTGAAAGACATCGAACGGGTGCGCATCGACTCCGAGGACGGTATCCGCGCAGCCGCGCAGGCCCTTCATGAAATCTCGATGGCTCTCGGCTTCAGGGTCGCGCCGGCCCACGACATCGCCGACAAGCGCACGCCGGTCGACAAGGACGGGCACGTGCTGGCGGACGAGGTGTTCGGCTGGGGCGACGCAGAGACGGCGTGGTGGCGCAATTCCAGCATTGCGCTCGATTCCCCGATCACCAGCGCCTGCCGGTTCGAAAGCGAACCCTTCTGGGTCAACAAGGACGGTTTCCGGACGCGCCTGCCCAACCGCTACCTCGAAGAGATCGAGCTCAAGAACTTCGAAATGCGCGCGATGACGCGCGCGGCGATCGTCGTCCCGGTGCACATGGCCTTCGGCAAGATCGGCGCGGTCAGCTTCAATCCGCTCGACACCGGCGTCACGGACCTCGAAGAGGCCTTCGAACGCCACGCCACGCTGCTGGGTATCTATGCCCGGACCTTCATCATCAGCTATTCCGAAGTGATGGGCGGCAAGCAGGCGCTTCCTCCCGGCTCGCGGCTGTCGAAGCGCGAGGTCGAATGCCTGCGCTGGGCGGCGATCGGCAAGACCGACATGGAAATCAGCATGATCATGGCGCGCAGCCGCGCAACCGTGCGTTTCCATATCCACAACGCCTCAACCAAGCTCGATGCGGTCAACCGCAGCCAGACCGTCTTCAAGGCGGCGCAACTGGGTTATATCTCGCTGAACGGCTAGGCCCGATCGGCCAGGATCATCTCCGCCGCGCGCCAGCCTATGGCCATCGCGGGAGCGTTGGTATTGCCGGTCACGTGCCCGGGAATGACCGAGCAGTCCGCCACGCGCAGGCCTTGCACGCCGTTCACGCGCAGCCGCCCGTCGACCACCGCGGCATCGTCGCTGCCCATGCGGCACGAGCGGATCGCATGCAGGCCGCAGCTCGACAGGCTGCGGAATGCGGCGAGCAATTCCTCGTCCGTCTGCACCGCGGCGCCCGGGATCAGTTCCTGGCCGATCATTCCGCCCAGCGGCGGGGATGCCATGTAGTCGCGCATGCGCCGCATCAGCGCGACCGCGGATTTCCGGTCGTGATCGGTTGAAAGCCAGTTGGGAACGATCCTCGGCGCGGCGGCGCTGCCGGGGCCGGTCACGCCCAGCGAGGCCTCGCTGGTCAGGCGCAGGAGCTGGCCATAGATCGTGATCCCCGGACGCTTGTCGATCTTGTCGAGCGGCACGGGATTGCCGTCGTCCGCCACTTCGAAGGTATATCCGCCCAGGTAGAACTGCGCATCGGTGCGCCCGTCGGGATGGGCGACATTGAGGAAGGCCCCGACTTCGAACGGACCGGTCGCCATGATCCCGTCGCGTCGCAGCAGGTAGCGCGCCATGGCCAACGCGGCGCCGATGCCGAAGAAACTGCGGTTGGTCCCCCGGCCCTGTTCCAGCCGATAGGGCATCGACATGGCGAGATGTTCGATCATCCGTTCGCCCACATCGGGCGAATGGGCGACGACCGCGATGCCGGCTCCGGCCAGCCGTCCGGCATCCCCGATTCC
>JAJXVK010000212.1 GCA_021782155.1 Pseudomonadota bacterium | reverse complement strand
TCGGGCACGCGCGGCGGCGTGCGCGAGGGCAGGCGAGGGGGCACCCGCCTGCAATGACCGCCGAGGATGCGGAACATCGACGTCGCGGCCTTTGGAGACGTCTATGACGATGCCATCAAGGTCGCTCGCCATCAGGTCTTCGAGTTGCCGTTCGTCGCTGATGACGAATTTCGTCTTCCAGAACGGATGCTTGAGCCAGCTTCCTTCCAGCTTCTGGATGAACATGCCCAGGCGCACTTCATCGAGACTTATCCGCTTCAACATGCGCCTTGGAAATCCTTGCTGGCGATTGCCCTGGCCGGTCATTGCGTCACAAGGAATTGTGGGCTGGCTAGGCGGTCCCTACGTAAGAATGACTAGGGTTCGCTTCGGGATGCCGGCGCCATGCCCCGTGGCCCAGGCCTTGGTCGGGGATCCAGGGAGGCTGGTTGCGCTCACAGCAGGCTCAGCTGCCCGTCGATGCTCGGTGCGCGGAACCCCGAGCAATCCAGTTCGAACTTCGGCTGGTCGATCCCTGCCCGCTGGCAGGCCAGCCGAAAGCGCTTGCGGATCAGGTCGGCCCAGACACCGAGCGGCTTCATCCTCTCGAAGAAACGCGCCTCGTTGTCCTTGCCGCCGCGCACGTCCTGCACGATGTGCATGACCTTGGCCGCGCGGTCGGGGTAATGGGTGTCGAGCCATTCCCTGAACAGCGGGGCGACTTCGTGCGGCAGGCGCAGCATGATCCAGCTCGCCGATCGCACGCCCAGCGCGCCCGCGCGCTCGAGGATCGCTTCCATGAACTGGTCGGTGATTGCCGGGATGACCGGCGCTACCGAGACGTGCGCGGGTACGCCCGCCTCGACCAAAGCGCCCAGCGCCCCGAGCCGCTTGGCCGGCGAGGCCGCGCGCGGTTCGAGCTTGCCAGAAAGCGCCGGGTCGAGGCTGGTAACCGAAATGCTCACCGCCACAAGCTTCAAAGCGGCCAGTTCCGCCAGCAGGTCGAGGTCGCGCAGCACACGGTCGGACTTGGTGGTGATCGTCACCGGGTGGCGCGCTTCGAGGCACACTTCCAGCACCTGCCGGGTGATCCGCCATCGCGCCTCGATCGGCTGGTAGGGATCGGTGTTGGTGCCCATCGCCAGCGGCGCGGCGCCGTAGCCGCGCCTGGCGAAGGTCTCGCGCAGCAGCCGCGCGGCGTCGGGCTTGGCGAACAGCTTCGTCTCGAAATCCAGGCCCGGCGAGAGATCGTGGTAGGCATGCGTCGGGCGCGCATAGCAATAGACGCAGCCGTGCTCGCAACCGCGATAGGCGTTCAAGGAGCGGTCGAACGGGATGTCGGGCGAGCGGTTGAAGGTGACGATGGTCTTCGGGAATTCCTCCGTCACGCTGGTCCTGAGCTTGCCTGCCGGACCATCCACCGCCTCGCGCGAATCGAGCCACTCGCCATCGGCCTCGCGCGCGGCGAGCCCGAAGCGCCGCGGCACCGCGCCCGATTGCGCGCCTCGACCTTGGATGGAGGAGGGCAGGTTCATCGCGGTACAAGAACATAAAGAGAACATAAAGGCAAGACGAAAATCAGATATCTAATTGTTCGCCTGGCACGCGCGAAATGGCGCATGTTCGCCCGATTAATTCGTCGTCATCGACAGCGATTCACCCTTGACGACCGGATGACACCGAGACGACATCAACCGCTTGAATCGACCCGCCCCCCAGAGGGCAGGATGACGGGTAGCAAGTGACTGAACATACATTGAAAGAGGATGTCGCGGTGCTGGAAGGCGTGGCTGGGCGCCTCCTTGAAACGGCGACCAGCCCGCTAGCCATGCCGAGATCGCTCTTCCTCGGGTTGCTGGGGGTGAACGGCGCTGTGGTGCTCGCGCTGCTGATCCACAGCCGGCTTGTGGTCGGTATCGCCAATCCGGCCTTTCTCGCGCTGGCGGGAGCCGTGTCCGCGCTGTTCGCGATCCGTCATGGCCTGCGCCGCCCGGCAGATGCGACCGAGCGACGGTTGAGGGACTTCGCGGAATATACGCTGCTGTTCATGGCGATCAGCCTGCTCGGCGTGATCGCCAGCTATCCCGCCGCGGCCGCGACGCGGGGCTTTGCCGATCCCATGCTGGCGAGCGGCGACCGCCTGATGCGCTTTGACTGGATCGCGCTCTACCGGCTGGTTTCCGCGCATCCCTCGCTACAGTACGCGAGCGTCGCGGCCTATGCCTGCATCTTCGTTTCGCCCGCGCTGCTGATCGGTCACTTTGCATGGGCCGACCGGCGCGACCTTGCGCAGCGCTTCCTTCTGACCTTCTGGCTGGCAGCGGTGCTGACGCTCCTGCTGTTCCCGCTGTTTCCGGCCGAGGGGCCGCTGGCCTTCATGTGGCGCGGCCCGATCCCCTACATGCCGACGAGCGCGCTCTACCAGCAGCAGCTGATCCCGGCGCTGCGCAGCCACCAGCTGACCGCGATCGACCTTGGCTCGTTGCGCGGACTTGTCTGCGCACCAAGCTTCCACACGGTGGCCGGCGTGCTCTATGTGATCGCCGCCTGGCCAGTGAAGCGGCTGCGCTGGATCATCGCGGCGATCACCGCGGCGATGCTGCTGGCGACGCCGGTGGAGGGAACCCACTACCTGACGGACATGATCTTCGGGCTGCTCGTGGCGGTCACCGCCGACATGGTGGTGAGGGTCTGGCTCGGGTATCGCAAGGCCGCGGCAGTGCCGTTGGTTGCCGCCTAGGCTTCGCGCAGACGCGGCATCAGTTCGACGAAATTGCAGGGCCGGTTGCGGCTGTCGAGCTGCTCGGCGAGAATTCCGTCCCAGCCGTCCTTCACCGCGCCGTTCGATCCGGGCAGGGCGAAGATGTAGGTGCCGCGTGCCACGATCGCGCAGGCGCGCGACTGGACGGTGCTGGTGCCGATCGACTTGAAGCTGAGCCAGCGGAACAGTTCGCCAAAGCCGGGAATGTCGCGGGCGCCGCCGGTCTCCTTGACCCGCTCGAGCGCCTCGGGCGTCACGTCGCGGCCGGTCAGGCCGGTGCCGCCGGTGATGACAACGGCGTCGACCGAGCGGTCGTCGATCCAGTTGTTGAGCCGGGCCGCGATGCGAAGCGCATCGTCCTTTTCGATCGCGCGCGCGGCCAGGTGGTGCCCGGCGCCATTGATACGCTCGGCGAGGATATCTCCGGAAGTGTCGTTCTCCGCGGTGCGCGTATCGGAAACGGTCAGCAGGGCGATGGCGACCGGCTTGAATTCGCGTCCGGGATCAACGGCCATTGTAGGCGACCCGCACCGAATCCGCACCCGCGAGGCCCGGGAACTTGGGCCACATGCCCTGCGCCAGACCCAGCCGGCTTTCGGATTCTCCGCCCGCCTGCTTCTCGTACATCCAGTAGTTGCGCAGGACCGTGGTGACGTAGCCGCGCGTTTCCCAATAGGGGATCGATTCCATCCACAGCAGCGGGTCGCCCTGGTCCTTGATCTGGCTGTTCCAGCGACCGACCGGGGCGGGGCCGGCGTTGTAGGCGGCGATGACCTTGGGCAGCAGCCCCTGCGTAGCGCTCGTATCGCGCAACTGCTCGAGGTAGAGCTGGCCGAAAGCGAGGTTCACGCTCGGCTGGTTGAGCTGGCCGTCGCGCCCGGCAAGGCGGGGATCGCCGCTGGCCATGTCGCGCGCGGTGCCGGGACGCACCTGCATCAGCCCGCGCGCGCCCGCGCTGCTGACCGCGCCGGTGCGGAAGTTCGATTCCTGGAGCGAATGCGCGAAGAGCAGCGCCGGATCGACCTGCCAGCCGTTCGCCGGGGTCCACTTGGGTGCGGGGAAGCGCGCGGCTTCGTCGGGCCGCGCGCCCGCGGGAGCGTTGTAGGCCATCCACAGCTGGGTGGACGGCAGGCCGAGATCGCGCGCAAGGCGCGACAGCGGCGCGTATTGCGAGGGATCGCCGATCCGCGCCTGGTAGCGCAGGACCTCGTCGGCGAGGCCGTCGCGGCCGATCTCGGACAAGGCGACAACCGCGCGCACGTTGGGCACGGCGCGCAGCTTCTGCCAGTCGGCATTTGAAAAATCGGGCTCTTCGGCCATCCGCTCTCCGCGCATGCCCAGCGCCTCGGCCGCGAGCATGCCGTACATCGTCTCGCCGGCGCGCGCGGCGGTGCGCAAGAGGCCTTCGACCTTGTCGGGACGGCGGCAGCGCATCCACGCGCGGCTTGCCCAGTATTCGCCCGCCGCGGCCAACTCGCGGTTCGCGGTGAGTGACGCGCTCCTTTCGAAGGCGTCGGCGGCGGCCGCGCAGTCGTCCATGCGCCAACTGGCCAGCCCCGCGGTCCAATAGGCTTCGGCGACCCACGGTCCGGCGCCGTCGGCGGCGGTCAGCGAAACGGCGCGCGCCGAGGTGTCGTCGTTCTCGATGTAATAGGACCAGCCCACCTTCTGGCGCCACTCGGCGCGCGCTTCGGGCGAGAGCGAGGCGTCGATACCGTCGAGCAGGGCCTTCGCGCCGGCCGGGTCGTCGGCGACGATGCGGTCGGAGATCGCGCTGGCGACCGATGAGGGCATCGTGCCGTCGTTGGTGCTGCGCGGACGGTCACGGCGCGGCAGCGACGGCAGCGAAACGAGCGGCTGCGCGTCAGGCAGCGCGGGGAGATCCACCCCGCCGCGCTTCTGCGCGAGCTGCTCGACCTGGTCGGCCCACGGCAGGTCGGGTGCCTGCTGGAGCAGCGCGGCGAGCGGCTGGAGTTCGATCTTGGGAGAAGACGGAGCGAGGTAGTATTGCGCGCGGGCGACGGCATGGAGCGGGCCGTCCGCACGTTGCGCGAACATCGCCTGGACCGTGGTCCAGTCCCTGGCGTCGATCGCGGCGAACAGCTTGGTGTAGTAATCCCGGTCATCCTGCGTCAGCAGCGAGGGCACCGCGGTGCGGTCTGCCCGGCTGCTGAAATAGGCCGCCGCGGCGCTGTTGGCGCTCGCCGGCACGGCATGCAGCGCGCCCGCCCCGAGCAGCCCCAAAACAGCGATGCGCGAAGCGCGCGCGAAAGTCATCTTCCTGTTTCCCCGTCCATTCCAACCCGGCGAGAGCTAGCCGGTCCACCTCAGCCAACGGCTCCAGACTCCCGCCTTGAGCGCCGGCCGCGCCAACATGGCGTCGAGGCCATAATCGGCGAAGGCGGCAACCTTCAGCACTTCATGGTTAACAACCGGTTCAAATGGAGCGCTTTTCGCCGGGTCGTGTCCGA
>JAJXVK010000005.1 GCA_021782155.1 Pseudomonadota bacterium | reverse complement strand
CACCACGACGTCGCCAGCGACTTCGGGCGCGCCGGTCGAGGTCACCCCGCGGCTCTTGTCGGCGACCGTGTCGGTCTTCCACACGACGTGGCCGTCCTTCGCGTCGAGCGCGTAGAGCGTGCCGTCGAGCGCGCCGACATAGACCTTGCCGCGCGCGACGGCGACGCCGCGGTTGGCCTGGTCGCAGCACACCCAGCGGTTGATCTGCATGTCGAACTGCGGCTCGAAGGCCCAGAGCTGCTTGCCCGTCGCCGCGTCGAAGGCATAGGCGCGGCCTGCCACGCCCGAGGTGTACATCACCCCGTCGATCACCACCGGCGTCGCTTCCAGAACGCGGTTGGTGCCGAGCTCCGCCTGCCAGGCGAGCCCGAGCCGGCCGACGTTCGTGGCATCGATGCCGGTCAGCGCCGAATGATGCGTCTTGCCCGCGTCGCCGCCCTGGCTCGTCCAGTTGTCGGCGGCGACCTCCTGCTGCCTGGGCGCGGAGGGGTGCCGGCCCGAGCACGCGGCGGCCAGCAGGGCCAGCGAAAGCGCGAGACGCTTCATGCCGCGTCCCACGGGCTGGGCATGCGGTAGGGGACGGAGATGAAATCGGCCTCGATCTGCTGGATCATGCCGTGATCGATCTTGAACAGCTCGCCGAGGTAGAAGCTGTGCGGACGGCGGATCGGGCTTTCGCGCCACGACCCGTCGGTCCACTGGTAGCGGCCCAGCTTGCCCGAATGGTCGATGAAACCGAAGGCGAGGACCAGCCCGCGCTCCTCGTCGATCAGCGGGAAGCGCCGCGCGCGCAGTTCGTCGTCGTAGCGATAGATGCCGAGTTTGAACTGCTCCTCGCAGCCCATAGCCGCCCACGAGAACAGGTCGAGCGTGGGATTGTTGGTGCTCTGCACGCCGTTCTCGACCCGGTTGCAGCCGGGCGCGAACTTCGTGCGGATCGTCCCGTCGTTGAGCTGGAGCGTATCGAAATAGCCGTTGGCGAGCCGCTGCAATTCCTCGCGCGAACTCGGCGCCTCTGCCTTGGCCTCGAGGATCGGCTTGGTCCAGAAGCGCTGGCCGGGCAGCACCATGCCGTGTTCGGAATTGCGCACGATGACCATTTCGGCTTCGGCGATCTCGCCCGCGTCGTTGGCCTTGAGGCGCATGCAGAAGGCCGATTCCTCCCTGGGCTCGATCACCGTGCCGAAAAAGCCGACCTGGTTGGCGAAGGGGTCCGCGAAGACGAGGCGATAGTCGCCGATCCGCAGAATCGTGCCCCACACCCCGTCGCCGGGATCGAGCATGACGTTGTTCTCGCTGCACCGCGCGTCGCTTGCAAAGCGCAGCCCCTTGGGGTCTCCGGCGCCCAGCGCGGCAAGGTATTCGTCCAGCAGCGACGTGAGCGAGGCGCGGTCCATCCATTCTCTCCCGGTGAGGCCCCAATCAGTCTTTGACGCCTTGGCCGATCTGTCGCATATCCTAACGAACGTTACAATAGATGGGAGAGCGCCGATGAGCCGCACTGCCGAGGAGCAGGCGAACCTCGACCTCGTGCTCGCGATGTACCGCGACGTGCTGGTGGCGATGGATAGCAGCAAGGTCGACCGGTACATCTCGCCCGACTATGTCCAGCACTCCTCGCTGGCCGAGCCGACGGTCGATGCGCTGAAAGCCTTCCTCGACCAGGTCCGCGCCGAATCGCCCCACGCGAAGCAGACGATCCACCGCGCGATGGTCGACGGCGACCAGGTCGCGGTCCACGTCCATGTCGAACGCTTTCCCGGCGATCCGGGGCTGGCGGTGGTCGACTGGTTCCGCGTCGCGGACGGGATGATCGTCGAGCACTGGGACGTGATCCAGGACGTGCCCGCCAAGCCGATCAACCCGATGGGCATGTTCTGAGGGAGATTTCGTCATGCGCCTTCTCGCCCTTTCGCTGCTCGCCGCGCTGGCCGTGCCGCAAGCCGCCAGCGCCGCATCGTGCAAGCTCAGCCCGAAGCAGGTCGTCACCCGCTTCATGACGCAGTTCTACGTCGACAAGGACGTGAAGGGCGCGTTCGAGACATGGGTCGATCCGGGCTACATCCAGCACAACCCGATGGCCAGGACCGGGCGCGACGCGGCGATCGCCTTTCTCGCGCCGTTCTTCGCCAGCAACCCCGACGTCCACTACGAGATCAGGCGCGTGATCGCCGACGGCGACCTCGTCGCGGTCCATTCGCACGGCACGCTGAAGAAGGGCGATCCGGGCGTGGCGGTGGTCGATATCCTGCGCGTCAAGGGCTGCAAGGTGATGGAGCATTGGGACGTGGTCCAGCCGGTCCCGGCGAAATCCGCCAACGAAAACACGATGTTCTGAGGGAGGCCGCGGCATGAAGTTCACAGGCAAGACCGTGGTGATCCTCGGCGGCAACGCCGGGATCGGGCTCGCCGCCGCCCGCCTGTTCGCCGGGCAAGGCGCGCGGCTCGCGATCACCGGGCGCAACGCGCAAACGCTGGCCGGTGCCGCCGGCGAGACCGGCGCGCTGGGCCTGCAGGCCGACATGGGCGACATGGCCGCGCAAGGCGCCGCGCTCGAGAAGATCGCCGCCGAGTGCGGCCCAATCGACGTGCTGTTCGTCAACGCCGGCGTCGGCGGCTTCGCGCCCGTCCCCGAAGTGACAGAGGCGTTCTGGGACGGCATCCACGATGTCAACCTCAAGGGCGCGTTCTTCGCCATCCAGAGCGCGCTGCCGCTGATGCGCGACGGGGGGAGCATCGTCGTCACCGGCTCGATCGGCTCGGTCGCGGCGGTGCCCGGCAACGTCGCCTATGCCGCGGCCAAGGCGGGGCTGCGCGCGGTGGTGCGGATCGTCGCCAAGGAACTGCTGGCGCGCCGCATCCGCTGCAACATGGTCAGCCCCGGCCCGACCGACACAGAGATCTTCAAGCGCGGCGCGAGCGAGGCCGAGATCGCGGGTGTGCGCGAGATGATGGCAGGGGTGGTCCCCATCGGCCGCATGGGCACCAGCGAGGAGATCGCGAAAGCGGCGGTGTTCCTCGCCAGCGACGAGGCGAGCTTCGTCAACGGCGTCGACCTCTACGTCGACGGCGGGTGCATTGAGCTGGGGAGCTGAAACCCATTCGGTTAGGGCCAAGGGAACCTTAACCTAATTCGCGTATTTCCAAGAACCAGCACCGTTCCAGGCTGGCTTGGGGGAAAAAGCGGTCGTGTCAGTTCTTGTCATTCGTGCGCACAAGCGTTTCGCGGTCCGCCGCGACGCAAAAGTGAGTGAAAGCGGGAAGCGCGCCCAGCGCGGCCTTCTGATTGAACTCTCGCTCGACGGCTGCAGGATCAGCAATCTCGCTCCCGGTAACTACCCGGTCGACCAGTTGCTTACCGTGAAGGTCGCGGGCTTCGAGCCGCTCGAAGGCCGCGTGCGCTGGTCGCGCGACGGCGTGGTCGGTCTGCGCTTCGCCGCGCCGCTGCACATTCCCGCTCTCGACCTGCTGATCCGCACCTGCCGCGGCGAAGCGCCGGCCGATGGCGAAGCGCGCGCCTACGGCACCTGACGGGAGCGCGACCGGCGGGGACTCAGAGCGCGCCGGGCATCCCGTCGATCAGGATCGTCTTCAGTTCGAGGTAGGGTTGCAAGCCCTCGGGACCGCCCTCGCGGCCGATGCCCGACTTCTTGAAACCGCCGAACGGCAGGCCGAAATCCATGCGGAGGCCATTCTGCCCCATCGCCCCGGTGCGGATTTGCCGCGCGATGCGATAGGCGGCATCCGCGTCGCCGGTCAGAACCGAGCCGTTGAGGCCATAGTCCGACTGGTTGGCGATACGGATCGCGTCCTCTTCGTCCTCGCAGGGGATGAGGCTGAGCACCGGCCCGAAGATCTCTTCCTGCGCGATGCGGCTGGTGTTATCGACATTGGCGAACAGCGTCGGCTCTATGAAATAGCCCTGGTTCAAGTGCTTGGGCCGTCCGCCGCCAGTGACGAGGTCGGCGGTCTTCCGGCCCTCCTCGATGTACATCTCGACGCGTTCGAGCTGGCGCTTCATCGCCACGGGCCCGAGCTGCGCGGCGGGATCGTCGCTGTGGCCGATCACCACCTGCTTCATCTCCGCCGCGATCGCCTCGGCCAGTTCGTCGTGCCGCGCGCGCGGAACGATCACGCGGCTCAGCATCGCGCAGACCTGCCCGCTCATCAGCGTGATCGTGCCGGTGAGCAGCTTGGCCGCGGCCTCGATCGGAAAATCGTCGCGCACGATCGCCGCCGACTTGCCGCCCAGTTCGAGCGTGCAGCGCGCCAGGCGGCCGCCGCAGACGCTGGCGATGCGCTTGCCCGCGAGCGTCGAGCCGGTGAAGCTGACCTTGTCGACGCCTTCGTTGCACACGAGGTGGTCACTCGCCTCGCGGTGGCCGGTGACGAGGTTGACCACGCCCGCGGGCAGGCCCGCCGCTTCCGCCGCCTCGGCGATGATATAGGCTTCGAGCGGGGTCTCCGGGCTCGGCTTCATGATCACCGTGCAGCCGCACAGCAGCGCGTAGGCGACCTTGTTGGCCATGATCCCGAACGGCCCGTTCCACGGCGCGATCGCGGCGACGACGCCGACGGGCTCATAGGCGATCAGCGCCGCCTCGGCGGCGTGCGAGGGGCGCCGCTCGACGAACTCGAAGCTCTCCGCGAACCCGGCGATCTGGCCGAGCACCGCGACCGAGCCGCCGTGCATCGGCCCGGCGAAGCTGGCGAGCCCGCCCATCTGCGCGGTCCATGCCTTCGCCAGCTCGGGCACGCGGCCTTCGAGGTGCGCGACCATGCGGCGGAACGCGGCGATCCTTTCGGCGGGCGGCGTGACCGGCCACGGGCCCTGGTCGAACGCGGCGCGCGCGGCGGCGACGGCAGCGTCCATGTCGGCCTCGTCGGCCTCGGCGACGCGCCCCGCGACCTGTTCGGTGTTGGGCGAGACGAGTTCGATCGAGCGGCCCGAGAGCGCGGGCACCCACTGGCCGGAGATGTAGAGCCTGTCGGGATGGGCGATCCTGACGCCGTCTGGAAGCATGGGTCTGTCCTTCACGATTGCGGCGGCAGCGCGGCTTCGACCTTCTCGATCTTGCCGTCCTTCACCGTGTAGAAGATGAACTGGCGGATTTCCTGTACTTCGCCCGCCTTGATCGGGAAGAAACCGGTCGCGCCCTTCGCGTCGAGCTCTTCGCGCGTGAGGTCGCGCAGCGCCTCGATCCGCACGATCGCGTCGCAGGCGGTGCAGGTCTCGCTCGCGGCGAAATTGCGCAGGGTGACGCTCTCCTTCACGCAGGAATGAAGCCAGGCATAGAAGTCCTTCAATTCCTGGCGCGAGCGGATGACGATCCCGAAGAACTCCATGCGCGGCGGATCGACGTAGAAGTCGGCGACCGCGTCATAGTCCTTCGCGTTGAACGCGGCGAGGTACTGGTCGTAGCGCGCGCGGTCGATCATGGTCCGTCTCCCTCGGGCATCGCTGTCGCCGTGCCCGCGCCAACCTTAACACTTGTTACGATTACCGCAAGCTTGGTGGAGCATGGCGCGCAACGAAAAAGGGGCGACCCGCGGGCCGCCCCTTCTCGCATTGTCCGCAGTTGCCCGCGAAGGCCGGTCAGAAATCCTTGCGGACGCTGATCGCCCATTCGCGCGGCTTGCCCACGTTGGAGTAGGTCGTGCCGGCGAAGGCATAGAGCGCGGCAAACCGGATCGGCAGCAGGTAGTACTTGTCGAACAGGTTCTGCACCTCGAACGAAACCGAGAGATCCTCGTCCTCGTTCTTCCAGGTGATGCGCGCATTGGCGATCGCCTGCGACGGGTTGTAGTCGAGCGTCGTGCTGCCCGGCAGGCGGCCGAGGTTCTGCTTGCCGGTATAGGCCAGGTCGAGGCGCGGCGTGATCGAGCCGGCGCCATTGCCGAGCATCGCCTTGTACTGCGCGCCGACGCTCCAGCGCCAGTGCGGCGACACGATCGGGTCGCTGAGCTGGATCGAGTTGCCGACCGCGGCGCCGATCCGTTTCCACTCGCCGTCGATGTAGCTCAGCGAAGCGTCGATATCGAACCCGTCGACCGGCGTTGCGTTGAACTCGGCCTCGAAGCCGTACATCTTGCCGTCGCCCGCGTTGCCGATGGCGGCGCAGGGGAACGGGTCGGTGCCGGGAGCGAAACCGTCGAGCACGGCGCAGTCGGCCAGCGGCAGCTGGATGTTCTTGTAGTCGTTGTAGAACGCGGCAAGGTTCAGGCGCACGCGGCGATCGAACAGGTCGTTCTTCAGGCCGACTTCATACGCAGTGAGCGTTTCCGGGTTGAACGTGCCGTTGACCGCCTGGGGCTTGGTGAACGGACGCGCCGTGACGCCGCCGCCCTTGAAGCCGGTGCTGATCGTCGCATAGGCGAGCACCTGCGGGCTGAAGCGGTAGTCGACCGAGATACGGTAATCCCAGCGGCTGCCATCGTAGTTCGCCACGGTGCCGTCGAGCAGGCCAACGCCGAAGATGTCGGTCAGCGGGCCGCCCGAGAAGTTCTTGCGCACGAAGGTGTAGTCCTTGTGCTCCTTTGTGTAGCGGACGCCGCCGGTGATGTTCATCGCCGGGGTCGGGTGCAGGATGACCGTGCCGAACACCGCCTTGCTGTTGGCCCTGACCGGGTCGTTGCCCTGGAACTGCAGGTCGAGGAACGGCAGGCCGTGCCCGATGTAGCGGATGTCCTGGCGGGTGAAATAGACCGACTTCTGCTTCGAGTAGTAACCGCCCAGCGTCAGGTCGGCGAGGTCGCCGAGCTTGGCGTTGAGGCGAAGTTCCTGGCTGAAGAAGTCGAACTTCAGGTCATTGAAGCCGCCGCCGGCGATGTTCGGATCGGGCGTGTAGTCATCGTCCGTACCGAAGATCTCGCGATAGTGGCGATAGGCGGTGATCGACTTCAGGCTGACGTTGTCCGCCAGGCCGATGGTCAGGTCGCTCGACAGGCCCCAGCCGGTGAACTTGGTCTTGTTCGGCATGTAGTATGCCTGGGTGGCCTGCCCGCCGGCATCGAGGAACCAGTTGGCGTAGGTGCAGAAGCGCCCGCAGGTGAAGTCGATGCCATCGGTCTTGGCGGTATTGTCCTTGGTCATCACACCAGCGGCGTTGGTGCGCTTTTCGTAGGTGTAGTCGCCGGTGAGAATCCAGTCGAACTTGTCGCTTGGATTGTAGCGCAGCGAAGCACGAAGGCCTGCGTAGTTCTTCTCGCCCAGCTTATCCATCACGCAGTTCGAATTGGTGGACGGCAGGGTCGTCAGGCCCAGCGCGTTGCCCGGATTGGCGCAGCCATAGTCGATCTGGTTAACATAGCCGTCCTGGTGCTTGTAGACACCGGCCACGCGGGCAAACAGGTCGTCGGTCAGCTTGAAGTTCATGCTGGCGCGCAGGTCGGTGCGATTGCGTGCACCATAGGCGGCCTCGATGTTGCCGCTGTTTTCCGCGCTCGGCTTCTTCGAGAACAGCTTGATCGCGCCGCCGATCGAGTTACGCCCCGTCAGCGTGCCTTGCGGGCCGCGCAGCACCTCGACCCGGTCGAGGTCGAGCAGGTCGAGCACGTTGCCGGTCAGCGTGGCGTAGTAGACGTCATCGACATAGAGGCCGACGCCGGGCTCATAGGCGGGGTTGAAGTCGTACTGGCCGATGCCGCGGATATAGGCGGCCATCGACGAACCGAAGGCGCCGCCCATCTGCGTGAGCTGCACGTTCGGGGCCTGCGCGGCGACCTGCGAAAGGTCGGTTTCGTTACGCGAGGCGAGCAGCGCCGAATTCACCGCGGTGATCGCCAGCGGCGTGTCCTGCAGGTTCTGCTGGCGGAACTGCGCGGTGACGACGATCTCCTGGGTCGAATCGTCCTTCTTGTCCTTGGCCTGCGTGTCCTGCGCGTGGGCCGGCATCGCGATGCCGAGCGCCAGGGCCGAAATGCCTGCTCCGAACGCGAAACGCGCGGATGCAGAACGAATGTTGCGTGAAAGCATATCCCCTCTCCTGCTGGGGCCCTCTACGGGAGCCCTGTCGTACCGATTGTTAGTAAGACATACGAATTCGGCGAAAGCAAGCGTTAGCATTGCTGCATGTCATTCCGCACTGAAGTGGTGCGAAAAAGGCACAATCGTTAGGGTTGCACCTCGGCCGATTGGGCGCGATAGGTCTGCGCATGGGGCAAATCGGCAAGGATACCAGTCATCATCCCTGGTCCGGCGAATCGCCGTCGGGCCTGCTCGTGGACCTGCTCAAGCTCGCCAGCCTGATCAACGCGCCGATGCGCGAAGGCGTGGCCGATCCCGCCGGGCTGAGCCGCACCGAATTGCAGATCCTGCTCGGGCTGGCCGGTGAAGGCTCGCTCGCCGGGCACGACCTGTCCGAGGTCATGGGACTTGCCCCGATGAATGTCAGCCGCGCGCTCGCCGCGCTGTCGGAACAGGGAATGGTCGAACCCGATGGCGACCATGCCGGACGCCGCCGCAAGCCGATGCAGCTGAGCGAATCAGGCCGGGCGAAGGTGAGCGAATTCCTCCCCGACATGGATGGGGTGGCGGGGATGCTGTTCGCCGGGCTGAGCGATGCCGAACGCGCATCGCTCCAGCGCCTCGTGCGCAAGGTGATCGCGCGGATGAGCGACTGGATGGGCGAGCACCACCCCGAAATTCCGCGCCGCTAGTGGTCCGATTCTGACATTCTATACCGTCTGCGGCTCGGTCGAGCTCGAATGTCAGAATCTCTTCGGACCACTGGAAACTTATGATTCTGGTGGATTTTGCCATTTTGACATTTGCAGACCAATCCCCGCCGCCGGGGGATGCAATTGTCAAAATCAATCCACCAGGGCTGCCGCCGGCCAGTTGAACGGCGCGGCGGGCTCGATCCTGCCGCCGGTCAGGGCCACTTCTTCTGCATCGCGCTGAAGCGCTCCCTGACGAAGGCGGCGCCAAGCACCGGGTGCGCGAAGCTCATCGCCACTTCCTGTCGGTTGGGCCAGGTCGGGCGCCATTCGTCGTCGGGAAGGATCACGTCGGGGCCGATCGGGTTTTCGGGATAGCACTGCACGGCGGGCTGCAGGTGCGCCGGCGTATGCGCCCAGCCGGCTTCGTAGTCGGCCTGCCACTGCATCATGTAGTTGAGCCGCTTGATCTTCCACACGCCATCTTCGCGCACGTAGTCGTTCTCGTAGAGCCCGGCTTCCCAGAACTGCTGCGGCATGCCTTCGGGCAGCGCGTCCCTGATCTCGTCGTGCCAGCCGCCCGCGAGCACGCCGCGGAAGCGGCCCTTGGCGGTCTTGCGGTCGGGCGCGACGGTGATCACGTCCTGCAGCTGGAAGTGGTCGAGCAGCAGGCCCTTGACCGGCCCGCGCCTGCCGCCGGTGAACAGGTTCTGGAACCAGGTGCCGTAGAGCCGCATCACGCCTTCGTGGCCGCGGTATTCGCCCGAGAGGAACACCACCGCGCCGTCCTCGGCGAAAAGCCCCGCGACTTCCTCGGGCCGGTTGTAGTCGATGTAATAGCCATAGGCCATCTGCAGGCGGCGAATGGCGTTCATGTCCTCGATCTCCGCCACGCTCTTCTCCAGCGCGGCCAGACGGCCTTCGACGTCGCTCATTTCGACTCTCCCAATGCGTTTCTTTGTATGCAACACTAACAATCGGGAGAATGATTGCGAGAGGAAATTTCGTCATGAGCGGATGGGAAGACCGCGTGGCCTTCGTCACCGGCGGCGTGTCGGGGCTCGGGCTCGGCCTGGCCAAGGCCTTCAGCGACGCCGGGATGCGCCTTGCGCTCAGCTACCGCAACGAGGACTACCGCACCAAGGCCGCCGAATGGTTCGCCGCGAACGGGCGCGAGGAGCCGCTGTGGGTCTGGCTCGACGTCACTGACCGCGCGCGCTTCGCCGAGGTCGCGGACGAGGTCGAGGCGCATTTCGGCGCGGTCCACGTGCTGTGCAACAACGCCGGCGTCAGCGTGTTCGGCGACACCGCCGAGGCGAGCTATGGCGACTACGACTGGATCATGGGGGTCAACTTCGGCGGGGTGGTCAACGGCCTCGTCAGCTTCCTGCCCAAACTGCGGAAGGCGGGCGGCAGGCGCCATGTGACCAACGTCGCCTCGATGGCCGCCTACCTTTCGGGCCCGCAGGCCGGGATCTACACCGCGAGCAAGTTCGCGGTGCGCGGACTGACCGAGTCGCTGAGGTACAACCTCGCGCCGCACGGCATCGGCTGCTCGCTGGTCTGCCCCGCGCTGATCGCCACCAACGCATGGGATTCGGCCTTCCGCCGCCCCGGCGAGTTCGCCGATTCGGGCTTCGGCGAGGTCGACCGCGAACAGCTCACCCAGTTCGGCAAGGTGTTCGAGGCGGGCATGGACCCGCACGAGGCGGGCCGGCGCATCCTGGCGGGCATGTCGGCCAACGACGGCATGGGCCGGGGCACGGTGTTCACCCACCCCGAGTTCGCGGAGGACTTCAAGGCGATCTACGAGGACAGCCTCGCCGCGCTCCCCGACGAAGAGGCCCCGCCCGAACGGCTCGAAGTCGAGCGCATGCGGCGCGAAGCGAACCGGGCGGCACTCGCGGGCAAGGTGATCTCGCTCGACGACTTGAGCTAGCCGCGGCGCGCGCTTACCCTCTCGTCATCTAGGGAGAAGCGCGATGTGCGACGAATTCACCGAAGCCGAAAACGAAGCCTATCTCGCGCGCAAGCGGCTCAATCGCCGCGACTTCACCATCGCCGGGGCGAGCGTCGCCGCGATCGCGGTGGTGCCGGGGTGCATGGCCAAGGACCAGCCCAAGGCGAGCGGTTCGGGCGCGGCCTCGCCGGGCCTCGAAACGGTGTCGGGCATGGTCACGGTCGAAACGCCCGACGGCAAGGCCGACGCGTTCTGGGTCCATCCCAAGACCGGCAAGCACCCCGCGGTGCTGATGTGGCCCGACATAGCCGGCCTGCGCCCCGCCTTCCACACGATGGCGACTCGGCTGGCGGCGGCGGGCTATGCCGTGCTCGCGGTCAACCAGTACTACCGCTCGGCCCCTGCCCCGGTGCTCGCCAGTTTCGCCGATTGGCGCACCGACGCCGGGCAGGCGAAGCTCAGGCCGATGATCGCCGCGATTACCCCCGACCGCACCACCAGCGACGGCGGCGCCTTCGTCGCCTGGCTCGACAAGCAGCCGCAAGTCGACACGGCGAAGAAGGTCGGCACGGTCGGCTACTGCATGGGCGGGCCGTTCACAGTGCGCACCGCCGTTTCCACGCCCGATCGCGTGGGCGCGGCCTGTTCGATGCACGGCGCGAACCTCGTCAGCGACGATCCGCAAAGCCCGGTCAAGCTGCTCGGCAAGACCCGCGCTGCGTACCTGTTCGCGATCGGCCAGAACGACGACGAGCGCCAGCCCGATGCGAAGACCGCGCTCAGGCAGGCTGCCGACGCGGCGCACCTGCACGCCGAGATCGAGGTCTATCCGGCCAACCATGGCTGGTGCGTGATCGACACGCCCGTGTACGACCACGACGCCGCGGAAAGGGCGTGGAGCCGGATGCTGGCGACGTACCAGACCTACCTGTAGGCAGTCAGCCCGCCGCCGCGCGCAGCATTTCGGCATTCGCCTCGATCATCTGCCGCGTCGAGCGCGCCGGGCGTCCGGTCAGCTTCTCGACGTCGTTCGAGCACACCGCGAGGAATCCCTCGCGGATCGCCTGCCCGAAGGTCACCATGTCGTCGCTGTTCCACGGGATGCCGTTCACCGACTGGTCGTCGACCGGGCGGCGGGGCACGCCCATCGCATCAAACATCGCGTATTGCGCTTCGTCGTCGACGCTGACGTATTCGAGCGGAACGCCGGTCACTTCGGCCATGATCGCCGTGACCTCGGCGAAGGTCTGCAATTCCGGTCCGGTGATGTCGTAGGTCCTGCCCTCGTGCCCCTCGCCGATGAGCACGGCGGCGGCGCTGGCGATGCAGTCGTCGCGCCAGACCATCGCTTCGAGCCCATCGCCTGCGTTGCTGATCCACTTGCGCGTCGCCATCACGCCGGGCCCGGCCATCACGATCATCGCGTCGGCGTAGTGCGCGTCGCGCAGCATGGTCCAGGCCATGCCGGATGCCTTGATCAGCCGTTCGGTCTCGATGTGGTCGTGGCGCACTTCGGCGGGGTTGGCCGGATCGTCGATGCCGATGAAGCTGGTGTAGGCGATGTGCCTGACCCCGCCCGCCGCCGCCGCGTCGATCGCCGCCTTGTGCTGCACCACGCGCGCGCCGACGCGGGTGCCGCTGATCAGCAGCATTCTGTCCGCCCCCGCGACCGCCGGGCCGAGTGTTTCGGGCTGGTCGAAGTCGCCGTAGCGCACCTCGCACCCCTGCGCGGCGCGGTCCGCCAGCTTCCCGGGCTTGCGCGTGATCAGGATCAGATCCCTGGCGCGGCCTGCCGCGACGAGCCGGTCGGTCAGTCCCGTGCCGTACTGGCCCGAGGCCCCGGTAATGACGATGCGCGTCATGAGCCTTGCCTCAACCCAGCGCGTCGAGCTGGGCCTGCGGGACCCACCAGCCGTGGACCTGCGGGCGCAGGCGAGCCGGGATCGCGACCTTGGCGACCGCGCCGGCGGCGATGTTGCCGGCATCGACCACCCAGGCCTCGTGCACGAACTGGTTGTCGCCCACCTGCTGGTCGACGATCATCACCAGCCAGCCGTCCTTCGCCGGATCGCTGGCGGGAACGTGGACCGGCTCGTTGAAGCCGGCGAGCGGCGGCAGCGGCAGCGCGTTCGTCACCTGCGGGGAGGGCGTGTCCATCCCGTCGAGCCGCAGCAGCAGGTTGAAGTCGACCCCCACCGGCCCGGCCGGCAGCGGCGGCCCCTGAAGTTCGGGGTTCATCGTCAGCATCCAGCCGGTCTTGTAGCGGCGCCCCTGTTTCTTCGCCGGTATCACCGGGAAGTCGCCCGGCGGGCCGATCAGCGTTTCGACCACTCCTCCGCCATTGGCCTTCGGATCGACCGTCCAGCGGGTGAGCGCACCCTTGATGTCCTGCGGCCCCATGAAGATGCCCGAAGGTTCGCGGATGAAGGCGAAGGCGTTGGTGTTGTTGAGGCACGCGTCGAAGTGGAGCATGCCGCCCTCGTCCTCCCACGCGTTCATCATGTGGTACGAATGGCAGCCCTTGGGGCCCCTGAACCACTTGATCTCGCTGACGTCGCCATGGCGCGGCATCACGCCCAGCCAGCTTTCCAGCTCTGGTTCGTGGTGCCAGTGCTCGCCGCCCGCCTTGAGCCGCTCGAGGTCGGCGGTGGTCGGATAGATCGGGAACAGCGCGTAGTTCTCGCTGATCGTGAAGTCGTGCATCATCGCGCAGTAGGGCGCGTCGAACCACTGCTCGCTCTTGAGCGTGCCGTCGGCATTGACCACGCAATAGGCGACCTTGGTCGATGCGCAGCCGTCGGCCTCGTAGCCGTAGAAGAACAGTTCGCCCGTCTCGCCGTCGATGCGCACATGCGCGGTCATCGTCTCGGACTTCAGGGCCCCGCCGAAATCGTAGCTGCCGATGGTGTCGAGCGTGACCGGATCGACACGGTAGGGTCGGCCGTCTTCCTTGGCCATCAGCATGCGGCCCGCGTGCCACACGGGCGTGGTGTTGGCGACGGTGCGGTCGATCCCCTGCACGTCGGCGTCGTCGGTGTAGGGGTTGCGGTACTTGCCGAAGCGCGCGCGGCCCGCTTCCTTTTCCGCCTTGTGCCGCGCGGTCTCGACGAACTTCATCGCGAAATCCGCGGTGCCGTCGGCGTTGAACGAGAGGCGGCTGATCATGCCGTCGCCTGAAAGCGTGTGGTCGTTTTCGAACTTGGGCGGATAGGCGGGGTCGGGGATCGCGCGGTAGAAGCTGCCGCGCACTTCGGCAGGCAGCGCGCCTTCGACCTTCAGCCCCTTGAGATCGACTTCCTTGCCGACCGGTTCGTTCAGCCTGGTGAAGTAAGGGGTTTGCGGAAAGGCACCCATCGCCAGTTCTCCCAATTCTAACTATCGTTACGATTGATCTAGCGCGATCGGGCGCTGCGGGAAAGAGGGTTTGCGCCAAAAAGAAGGGCCCGCCGATCGATCGGCGAGCCCCTGCGAGTTTCAGGTTGGATCTCTTTTTCGATCAGAAGTCCTTGCGCAGCGTCACCGCCCAGGTGCGCGGCATGCCCGGCGCTGCCGAGATGGCGCCGGCAGCGTTGAACTGGCTGTACTTCGACAGGTAGTAGTACTTGTTGAACACATTCTGCACTTCCAGGCTCACCGAGAGCGGCTTGTCGGTGTCCTGCCGCCAGGTGAGGCGCGCATTGCCGAGGAAATAGCCGTTGATCCGGTTCGAGGCGACCAGCGTCGCGAGCGGACCGCCGCCGCCATCAAGGTTGATCGGGCCGACCGGCGTGAGCGTTTTCGCCACGTTGGTGCTCGACACGATCTGCGAGTCGACGTTCAGTGCATCCGAATAGATGTGCGACTGGTAGCTGCCGTCGAAGCGCGGCGTCAGCGTACCGCCCAGCACGCTCTGGATCTCGTACTGGATGCCGAAGCTCCACTTCCACTTGGGCGTGTAGGGCGTGACCATGTTCGCCGTGACGCCGGTCGAAGCGGTGTCGACCGAAGTGTACTTGAAGTCGAGATAGCTGAGCGCCCCGTCGATCGACAGGCCATCGACCGGGTGCAGCGAGGTTTCGACCTCGAAGCCCTTCACATGCGCGCTGCCGGTGTTGGTCGGGCGCAGGCAGGGGCTCGCCTGCCCCAGCGCGGCAAGGTCCGCGCAGTAGCTCGCCTGCAGAATGATGTTCTTGTAATCGTTGTAGAACGCCGAGACGTTGAAGCGCAGCATGCGGTCGAACAGGTCCGACTTGAAGCCCACTTCATAGGCGGTGATCGTCTCGGGCGTGAACACCTGCTCCTGGCTCGGATAGAACGGACGCGGGTTGACGCCACCGCCGCGATAGCCGGTCGAGACCTGCGCATAGGCCATGAAGCCCGGGCTGAAGCGATAGTCCAGCGCCACGCGCCAGTCGGTGCGCGAGGTCTGGAAGTGCGCCGAGGTTCCGTTCAGGCCGAACAGCAGGCAGTTGGGCTGGTTGCCAAGTCCGGTTGGTCCGGCCAGCAGCGGTCCGGGGACGACGCCGGCAAGCTGCAGGAAGAACGTGCACGGCCCCTGGATATCGGTGCCGTCCGGGTTGTGGCGAAGGTACGAATAGTCCTTCTTGTCCCACGATTCGCGCAGGCCCGCGTTGATCGTCGCGCCGGGCACGAATTCCCACGAAACGTTGGCGAACAGCGCCTTGCTGGTGGCCGGCGTCGGGTCGGGGCCGTGGAGGAAGTCGATCCCGGCGTAGTTGAGGTCGATACGCCCGGTGAACAGCCCCTTGGTGTGGAAATAGAACCCGCCGACCGTGTAGTTGATCGTATTGTTCGCCGCCTTGCCGCTGAGCCGGATCTCCTGGCTCCACTGGGTGTTTTCCTGACCCTGGTCGAGCAGCTGGTTCATTACCGGCGCGCCGTCGGACACGAAGCTCCAGTCCGAGGTGTAGTGGCGCCACGCAGAGATTGATTTGAGCTTGAGGCTGTCGGTCAGGTCGACATCGATGGTCAGCGCCGCGCCGTAGTTGTCGAGGTTGGAATGCGGCGGGGATGCGTAGGGCTTGTAGGCCATCTGCGAATCGCGCGGTGCGTTGTCGGCGTAGTTCGAATACGAAATGAAGCGCCGGTCATAACCGGTGAGCGTGTCGCACGAGTTCACGCCATAGGCGACGAACTGGCAGTTGAGCCGCACCGGGTTGCCGTCGGTGCCCATCAGCCAGGGACGCGGCCCGCCGGTCGCGCTCGGCCCCGCGAACACGGCGGAGGCGTTGGCATAGGTCGCCACGGCCGCGCCGGGTTCGTCGCGTTCGCGCGTGTAGTCGCCGGTGAGGTTGACCTCGACCGTCGGCGTCGGCGTCCAGCGCAGCGCCACCTTGCCCGCGGCGAACGACTGACCGCCCTGCCAGCCCAGCGTCGGGTTGGCGCCGCTGGCGTTGGTCGGCACGTTCGAGCCGGGGTGCGTCTGCGCATAGTCGAGCAGGCGGACATAGCCGTCGTGGTTCTTGGTCGCGCCCGAAACGCGCATGGCAAGGTTGTCCGACAGCGCGACATCGAAATAGGCCTTCGCGTCGATGCGGTTCATCGAGCCGACCGTCACTTCGACCGAGCCGCTGTTGTCGCCCTTGGGCTTGGTCGAATAGACCTTGATCGATCCGCCCAGCGAGTTGCGTCCCGAAAGCGTGCCCTGCGGGCCGCGCAGCACTTCGACCCGCTCGACGTCGGCAAGGTCGAGCAGCGAGCCGGTCAGCGTCGGCAGGTAGACGTCGTCGAGGTACATGCCCACGCCCGGTTCGAGCGCGAAGTTCGGGTCGGTCTGCCCGACGCCGCGGATATAGGCGATGATGCCGGGCCCAAGCTCCTGGCCCTGCGGCTTGAGCGTCACGTTGGGCGCCTGGTTGGCGAGCTGCGAGACGTTGGTCTGCCCGCGCTGCTCCATCTCGGCGGCGTTGACCGCGGTGATGGCGAGCGGCGTGTCCTGCAGGTTCTGCTGGCGGAACTGCGCGGTGACGACGATTTCCGGGTTGGCGTTGTCCGACGCCGCCTTGGCGTCACCCGATTGCGCCGCGTCCTGCGCGTATGCGGGCATCCCCGCGAAAGCGATGGCTGCCAGCCCTGCGCTGGCCAGAATCCGGGCGTGTATTCCCTTCACAATTACCTCCCTGTTATGCGCGGCACCGGCCGCGATGGTTATGAGTTATAACTATCACAGACACGAAACGTTCGGCAATATGAAATATTGCCGCCCCGCGATTCATCAAGTGGTCACGCGTCCCAGAAGGCGATCGCGCGCATCTCGATGCTGACCCGCGGCGGCGCGTCTTCGGGCGCGCCGGGCAGGTCGAACGCGACGTGCGGCACGCTGTGCGCGCGCGCGGGATCGCTGTCGTTGGTCTTGAACAGCACCGCTTCGTCCGCACGCATGTCGGGGAAATGGAACCAGCGGTGCGCGGGGTTGTGCGCGATCACCAGCCCCTCGAACGACCACTCGGGCTTGCCGGGCTCGTCGAACACCGCGTCGGCGGCGATGAGGTCGGCGGCCGCGAGCGTGCGCGCGTCGCAGAAGGCGAGCGGCACGTCCTGCGGCGGCGCAGAGATCGCGCGCCAGACGTTGTAGTGGCAGCAGCGCGCATAGGGCCGCCCGCCCGCGCTGCGCCCGGCGAAGGCGGCGGCGGTGGCGTCCGAGATGTCGATATGCGCGAAGCGCGCGGGCATCGAGTTGTTGAGGCTGCCCGCCTTGCCCGAACGTTCGGAGAAGCGCAGCAGCCCGGGGCTGGAGACGACCACGCGGTCCGCCCCGGTCTCACGCCGCACCAGTTCCTCGATCTCGCCCGGGTGGATGCGCGCAACCTCTTCTCGGTCGGCGAAGTCCTTCACCGCACTTTCGTGCCGCACGATGCGGAAG
This sequence comes from Pseudomonadota bacterium, assembly GCA_021782155.1. Classification (GTDB taxonomy): domain Bacteria; phylum Pseudomonadota; class Alphaproteobacteria; order Sphingomonadales; family Sphingomonadaceae; genus Novosphingobium. Next base: position 7,833 of record JAJXVK010000005.1, on the reverse strand, counting down.
CCCTCGCGGTCGATGTCGGTGCCCGCCACGCGCGCGTCGTGCATCGCCATCGGCACGAGCAGGATTTCCACCTCGTCGCGCTCGTGCGCGTTGGCGTAGTAGCGGGGACGGGCGAAGCGGCGGCCCGAATAGGCGATCAGCGCTTCCATGCCCGGCCCTCCCCTCGCCTGCCGCGTTACTTCGCGGCTTCGAGCTGCTTTTCAAGCTCGCCCAGCACGCGGTAGCAGTCGAGCACCTTGGCGACCGACGAATTGGGCTCGCGCCCCTCGCGGATCGCGGCCACGAACTCGCGGTCCTGCAGTTCGATGCCGTTGTTCGACACCGCCACGCCCGACAGGTCGATCGGCTCTTCACGCCCGTTCACGAGGTCGTCGTAGCGCGCGATGTAGGTGCCGGTGTCGCCGATGTAGCGGAAGAAGGTGCCAAGCGGCCCGTCGTTGTTGAACGACAGCGACAGCGTGCAGATCGCGCCGCTCTCGCTCTTGAGCTGGATCGACATGTCCATCGCGATGCCGAGTTCGGGGTGCAGCGGCCCCTCGATCGCGTTGGCCTGCACGATCCTGCCCGCCTGGTAGGCGAACAGGTCGACCGTGTGCGCTGCGTGGTGCCACAGCAGGTGGTCGGTCCAGCTGCGCGGCTCGCCCTTCGCGTTCATGTTCTTGCGGCGGAAGAAGTAGGTCTGGACATCCATCTGCTGGATGGCGAACTCGCCCGCCGTGATCCGGTTGTGCACCCACTGGTGCGACGGATTGAAGCGGCGGGTGTGCCCGACCATGCAGGTGAGCCCGGTTTCTTTCTGCTTGGCGATTACCGCCTCGGCATCGGCCCAGCTATCCGACAGCGGGATCTCGACCTGCACATGCTTGCCCGCGTTCATGCAGGCGATGGCCTGCTCGGCGTGCATCTGGGTCGGCGTGCACAGGATCACCGCGTCGACCTGGGGAAGCGCAAGCGCTTCGGCGAGGTCGGTGCCCGAATGCTTCGCGCCGTACTTCGCGGCGACTTCGGCCGCCTGCTCGGCCTTGCGCGAGATGACCGAGACGATCTCCACGCCGTCGATGTTCCTGAGGCCGTCGAGGTGCTTTTCACCGAAAGCGCCGGCGCCGGCGAGAGCGATACGCATGTTCTGCTCCTTGTCCCCCTCCCGTCTGCGGGAGAGGCTGGGGGTGGGCAATAGAGGGGGCGCGGCGATTCAGGCCCACCCCCGCCCCCTCCCGCAAGCGGGAGGGAGGAATTCAGGCCGGTGCCGTTTCCTCCTCGACCGGTTCGAGCACGATGTGCCCGATCGCGGTGTTCGAGCACGGGATGTGGTAGTGGCGGTGGACCGTCTTGACCTTCCGGCCCAGCGCGCCGCGCATGATCAGCCACATCACCATCTCGATGCCTTCCGAGCCGGTCTCGCGCAGGTACTCGATGTGCGGGATCCAGCGGGCATCGTCGTTGTCGGCCTCGAGCATGTCGAGGAACTTGTTGTCCCATTCGCGGTTGAGCAGGCCCGCGCGCGGCCCCTGGAGCTGGTGGCTCATGCCGCCGGTGCCCCAGATCTGCACGTTGAGGTCTTCGGGGTAGCTTTCCACCGCGCGCCTGATCGCCTCGCCCAGCGCCCAGCAGCGGTTGCCCGAGGGGACCGGATAGGTCACCACGTTGACCGCCAGCGGCACGACCTTGCACGGCCACGCCTCGGGCTGGCCGAACATCATCGAGAGCGGCACGGTCAGCCCGTGGTCGACGTCCATCTCGTTGATGATGGTCATGTCGAACTCGTCGAGGATCAGGCTCTGCGCGATGTGCCAGGCAAGGTCGGGATCGCCGATCACGTCGGGCACCGGGCGCGGGCCCCAGCCCTCGTCGGCCGACTTGTAGCGCTCCCCGCAGCCGATCGCGAAGGTCGGCACGATCTTCATGTCGAAGGCCGAGGCGTGGTCGTTGTAGACGAGGATGACGACGTCGGGCTTCTCCCGCTTCTCCCATTCCCTGGTCCAGTCATAGCCCGCGAAGATCGGGCCGAAATAGTCGTCGCGGGTCTTGCCCTGGTCGACCGCCACGCCCAGCAGGGGCACGTGGCTGGAGGCGACGCCGGCGGTAATCCTGGCCATGTCAGTGGGCTCCCTTGCTGTCCGCGGCGCCTGCGGCGGCGCGGTTGGCCTTGATCGACCGGTTGCCTTCGGGCGAGCGGCCGCCCCTCAGCATCATCTCGCGGTATTCGGGGAACGTGTACTCGGTCATCGTGCTGACCGCCTCGGCGAAGCTCAGGCCATCGGTGCTGAACAGCTTGGCGAGGAAATAGACGTTGCCGCCAAGATCGAGCAGCTTGTTGTAGTCGCGCGCCAGCAGCGCGGCCTTGCCTTCGTCCGAGATGTCCCACTCGTCGAGATAGGCCTTCTCGTCGGCCTTGAAGCGCTCGCGGTTCTCCGCCTTCATCAGGCTCATCGCGAACTGGTTGATGTGATAGCCCTTGCGCGCCCGCGCGGCGGTGTAGACGCGCGTGCCGGGGATGTCGTCGAACTCCGCGAGGTATTCGTGGATGTTCTGGGTTGGGCGGGGCAGGTTGCGGGCGTCGGTCACTTGCCCTTCTCCTTCAGCAATTTGTCAAGGCGCGGGAACACGCGGCGCGCGTTGCCCTCGAAGATGGCGTGGCGTTCGGCATCGCTGATGTCGAGCGCGTCGATGTAGCGCTTGGTGTCGTCGAAATAATGCCCGGTGGTGGGATCGATGCCGCGCACCGCGCCGACCATTTCGCTGCCGAACAGGATGTTTTTGTTCTCGATCACGTCGGCCAGCAGGTCGATGCCCGGCTGGTGGTAGACGCAGGTGTCGAAGAACACGTTGTTCATCAGGTGCGTGTCGAGCGCGGGCTTCTTCAGCATGTCCGCCAGCCCGCGATACCGGCCCCAGTGATAGGGCACCGCGCCGCCGCCGTGGGGGATGATGAACCTGAGGTTCGGGAAGCGGCCGAACAGGTCGCCCTCGAGCAATTGCATGAACGCGATCGTGTCGGCGGCGATGTAGTAGCCGCCCGTCGCGTGCATCGCCGGGTTGCACGAACCCGAGACGTGGATCATCGCGGGCACGTCGAGCTCGCACATCTTCTCGTAGAACGGGAACCAGAACGGATCGGTCAGCGGCGGGTGCCTGAAATACCCGCCGCCCGGATCGGGGTTGAGGTTGCAGCCGATGAAGCCGAGTTCGGTCACGCAGCGTTCCAGCTCGGCGATCGAACTGGTCATGTCCGCCTCGGGCGACTGCGGCAGCATGCACACGCCCGCGAACGTATCGGGGTAGAGCCCGACGACGCGCGCGATCAGGGTGTTGCAGGCCTGCGCCCACTTCACCGCGACCGACTGGTCGCCGACGTGCGGCGCCATGGCGCTCGCTCGCGGCGAGAAGATGGTCATGTCCGCGCCGCGCTCCTTGAGCAGGCGCAACTGGTTGCCTTCGATCGTCTCGCGAATCTCGTCGTCGGAGATTTCGGGATAGGGCGGGCACCCGGTGCCGGCCTTGAAAGCCGCCTTCTGCTGCTCGCGCCATTCGTCGTGCGCCTTGGGCAGGACGGTGTAGTGGCCATGGCAGTCGATGATCATGGTCATGCGACTTCAGTCCTCCGGGTTTGGAAAGCGTTTGTCTGGCCGGCCAGTTCGCGCTGGCGGCGCACCGTGCCGGCGGTCATCACCGGCTCGACGCCCAGCGCGGCGAGCGTCCTGGCGGATTCCTCCATCTCGGCGGCACGGCGCGCGCCGTGGGTGGTCATCCGCTCGAGGTTGTAGGCGGCGCGTTCGGTCCAGCCGATCGTCTTCTCGCTGGCGTCGAGCGAGGCGAGCACTTCGCCGGTCACGCCCGCTGCGGTGGCGGCGAGCATCATCTCGGCGGTCAGCGCCTCGATGCCCTTGACCATGACCGAGCGGATCATCTTGATCGCGCTGGCGCGGCCGACTTCGGCGCCGACCACGCGGACATTGGTGAAGCCCGCTGCACGCAGCGCATCGGCCGCGTCCTCGGCAGCGGCGCCCGAAAGCAGCAACGGCACCTTCATCCGCGCGGGATTGACCGGCGCGAGCACCGCGACGTCGACATAGCGACCGCCCGCCGCCTCGATCGCTTCGGCCGCGGCGCGCTTGGTTTCGGGCGCGACCGAGTTCATGTCGCACCACAGCGCGCCGGGCCTCAGCAGCGGCGCATCGTCGCGCGCCGCGTCGAGCGCGGAATCGGCGGTGACCAGAGAAAGCACCAGCCCCGCATCGCCCAGTGCGTCCTCGGCGGTGGCGCAGGCGACCACGCCAGCCTCGAGCATGACCGCGCGCCGCTCCGGGTCAATGTCATGGGCGAGCGCCAGGCTCTCCCACCCCGCCGCCTTGGCGAAAGTGGAACCGGCCTCACCAAATCCGATCAGCGCGAGGGTAAGGTCAGGCGAACTCTCCATGGCCCCGCGTCCTGCGCGCGGGGGCCGGGCGCGACAAATGCAAAGAGCGCGCCTTCCATAAATTTATGCAAATCCTGCCAAGGCAACCTCGCGCAGGAGAGCGACAAAGGCAGCCTGCGTGGCGGTGGGCCGCCAGCCCTCGCGCGTGGTCACGCCAATCGTGCGCGTCACCGGCACCGGCGTGGGCAGCGCGGCGAGCACGCCCGAGCGCAATTCCACCGCCAGCTGGGCCGGGCTCAGCAAGGTCAGCGCGTCCGAGCCGAGCAGCAATTGCCGCACCGTCAGCACCGATCCGCACTCGATCCCGACGTGCGGCGGCTCGGCCCCGGCGGCGCGCATCATGTCTTCCCAGTAGTGTCTGAGCGGGGTGTCGCGACCCGAGAGAATCCACGGAAACGCCAGCAGCGCCGAGCCATCGACCGCGCGCGCCGACAGCAAGGGGTGCCCCGCGCGCATGACCAGCGCGGGCTCGTCCTCGAACACCGCTTCCTGCGCGAGATCGTCGAGCATGGTCGCGTCGCGCAGCGCGCCGAGCATCAGGTCGATCTCGCCGTCGCGCAAGGGACCCGCAAGCTCGGCGTGGCTGCCCTCGACCACGGAGATGTCGACGCCGGGGTGCGCGGCGCGGAAGCGCAGCAGCGCCTCGGGCAGCCAGCGCGCCCGGGAGAGCGGCATCGCCCCGATCACGATCCGCCCCGCCGCGCGCCCCTGCCAGGCGGCGACTTCGGCAAGTCCGCTGCGCAGCTCGGCCATGGCGAGACCGAAGCCGCGCGCGCGCCGCTCGCCCGCCGGCGTCAGCATGATCGAGCGTCCGTGCCGGTCGACCAGCCGCTGCCCGAGCGCGACCGACAGGTCGGCCACCGCGCGGTGGAGCGAAGCGGCGGAAAGCCCCGTCGCCTCGGCCGCCCCGGCATAGGACCCGGCGCGCGCCAATGCGAGAAAGGCGCGGATCTGCGTGCCGGTGACGCGCGGGGAACCGACATGCGCGATCGCCGCCTCGGCGCGCGGGGCGAGCAGCCGCGCCGGTTCGGTCGGGGTCATGCCAGCCGCTCCGCGCTCGAACAGCGAACAGTCCAGAGCGGCCTCGAGACGGGCGATAGCCTGGGTCAAGGCGGGCTGAGTGAGGTTCACGCTGCGCGCGGCGCGGGTGACGCTGCCGTGGCAGACGGTCGCGGCGAAGGCGGCGAGGTGGCGGAAGTTGGTCGGCAGGTCGGACATCTGGGAATCTCGCTTAGCATTTCCTTATGGCCCGCGCCAAACATTGCATTGGCGCCGCGCGCACCCGCGGGCGCATGGGGCGAGCAACTTGGAAATCCACCGGGAGCAGGCACATGGCAGGCATCGTCGTCCAGAACATCGAACGCGCGGACCCGGCGATCATCGACGGGCTCGCCAGGTGCGGCGTCGCCACGGTCCACGAGGCGCAAGGGCGCACCGGTCTCCTCGCCAGCTACATGCGCCCGATCTATGCCGGCGCGCGCATCGCCGGTTCGGCGGTCACGATCAGCGCGCCTCCGGGCGACAACTGGATGGTCCACGTCGCGATCGAGCAGTTGCGCGACGGCGACGTCCTGCTGCTCGCCCCGACGAGCCCCTGCGAGGACGGCTATTTCGGCGACCTTCTCGCCACCAGCGCGATGGCGCGCGGCTGCCGGGGCCTGATCATCGACGCGGGCGTGCGCGACGTGCGCGACCTTACCGGGATGCAGTTCCCCGTCTGGTCGAAGGCGATCTATGCACAGGGCACGGTCAAGAACACGCTCGGCTCGGTCAACGTGCCGGTGGTCTGCGCCAACTGCGCGGTGAACCCGGGCGACGTGATCGTGGCCGACGACGACGGCGTGGTCCGCGTGCCGCGCGAAAAGGCCGCCGAAGTGCTCAAGGCCGCGCAGGCGCGCGAAGCCAACGAGGGCGAGAAGCGCGAGAAGCTCGCTTCGGGCGTGCTCGGGCTCGACATGTACAAGATGCGCGAGCGGCTCGAGAAGGAAGGGCTGAAGTATGTGTGAGGCCAGGTCCCCCCTCCCGCTTGCGGGAGGGGTTGGCATGACGACGACCTCCGCTCCCTGCATGTGGATGCGCGGCGGCACGTCGAAGGGCGGCTACTTCCTCAAGTCCGACCTGCCCGCCGACACCGCCGCGCGCGACGCGTTCCTGCTCGGCGTGATGGGCAGCCCCGACCCGCGCCAGATCGACGGCATGGGAGGCGCCGACCCGCTGACCAGCAAGGTCGGCGTGGTGGCGAAGTCGGAGCGCGAGGGGATCGACGTCGATTACCTGTTCCTGCAGGTCTTCGTCGACCAGGCAATCGTCACCGACCAGCAGAACTGCGGCAACATCCTCGCCGGCATCGGCCCCTTCGCGATCGAACGCGGGCTGGTCGTGCCCAGCGGCAACGAAACGCGCGTTTCGATCTACATGGAGAACACCGGGCAGGTCGCGGTCGCCACGGTGCAGACGCCGGGCGGCAAGGTCTCCTATGCGGGTGACGCAAGGATCGACGGCGTGCCCGGCACCCACGCGCCCGTGCCGCTCGAATTCCGCGACACCGCCGGATCGAGCTGCGGCGCGCTGCTCCCCACCGGCAGGGCGGTCGACGTGATCGAGGGCGTTCCCTGCACGCTGATCGACAACGGCATGCCGTGCGTGGTGTTCAGGGCCGAGGACGTCGGCGCGACCGGCTATGAAAGCCGCGAGGAACTGGAAAGCGAGGCCCTCGCACCGATCCGTGCGAAGATCGAGGCGATCCGGCTCGCCGCCGGCCCCATGATGAACCTCGGCGACGTGACCGAGAAAAGCGTGCCCAAGATGACGCTCGTCGCCCCGCCGAAGAACGGCGGCGCGGTGACAACCCGCGTGTTCATCCCCAAGCGGGCGCACGCCAGCATCGGCGTGCTCGGCGCGGTAACTGCCGCTACCGCCTGCCTCGTCCCCGGCTCACCCGCCGCAGAAGTGGCGGTCATCCCCGAAGGCCCGCGCAAGACGCTGAGTATCGAGCATCCCTCGGGCGAAATGAGCTGCGTGCTCGAAGTCGACGACAATGGCGAAGTGAAGACCGCCGCGCTCCTGCGCACCGCGAGGCTGCTGATGGACGGGGCGGTGTTCGGATGAGTGCCCAAGCCTCTGACCGTATCGTTTCCTGGCACGCGAACCCCAGCAAGCCGCACTACGTGCCGCCCGCGGGCGCGATCGACGCGCATTGCCACGTGTTCGGGCCGATGGCGCAGTTCCCCTTCAGCGCCAAGGCCAAGTACCTGCCCGAAGACGCCGGGCCGGAGATGCTCTTTGCGCTGCGCGATCACCTGGGCTTCGCCAAGAACGTCATCGTCCAGGCGAGTTGCCACGGGAGCGATAACTCGGCGACGCTCACCGCGATCGCGAAGTCGAACGGCAAGGCTCGCGGGGTGGCGGTCGTCGAT